>JANNNN010001104.1:0-8646 GCA_031398555.1 Planctomycetia bacterium
GCTCAAGGTCTGAACTCTTCAACCACTTAGTTATTTCATCAACAGTATTAAGGCCCAGCGCTTCAGCGGCTAGTATTGGCAAATCGGCCGCGTCACGAATGCGTGCGTCACCCTGTTGCCGCTCTTGAAGGATGCGAAGTGAATGCCGCGCCAACCATGCGTCCTTGCTAGTTACATTTGCAAGCAGAATCTTCGAATCTTGATTTGCCAGCGGTGTTTCTGGTTTAAAGGGTTTGGGAGTTCCGTATGCGATACGATAAATGCGACCACTTGTGCGATGAATTCCGTCGTGGTCATGGCATTCGCCGTTATCTGACCAATCCGCGACGTACACAGCCCCTTCAGGCCCCATCTTGATGTCGACGCCACGGAACCACGGGTTTTTCACAAGCATGAAATCGGGCTCTCGTTTGCCTACAAAACCGCTTCCAGTTCGTTCGAGCCGATTCACGTTCATGCGGCGACCGTGTGTGTTGCACATAAAAATCTTGCCACGGTATTCGGCGGGAAAGTTTGTGCCCTGATAAATCAAGCCACCGACATGCGAGTGACCACCACCCAAATCATTGGCGACTCCATCGCGACTTTCATTCCACTTGCGAGTCGTATCCCAGTGATAGTGATCGGCCGTCATATCCATCAACTCGTAAAAGTGTGGATTGGCGTCCTGGCCGTACATACGCTTGAAATGCGCGCCGGGCAACGCATGCCATAGATGCCCTTGCACGTTGTTCGTCATAAAGAACTGACCGTCGGCGTTGTAATCCAAACCCCAAGGATTCGTAGTTCCGTTGCAGACGACTTCGACCAACTGCTTGGTTGGATGATAGCGCCACACACCGCAGTTCATCGCAGGCCGATCGGCTTGCGGAGTCCCTGGTATACCTGGATAGGATGTATCCACAATTCCATGGCGACCGTAGAGCCAACCGTCGGGGCCCCAAATCAAACCACTGACAAAGTTGTGTCCACAGTCCTTGCTCCAACCATCGAGCACGACAGTTGGTTCACTATCCGGAACATCATCGCCATTCTTGTCGGGAATGAACGAAAGTGTGCCATCGTGCAGGATCCAGAGGCCACCAAATCCCCACGTCAAACTAGTCGTCATGAATCCTTTGTCCCAGAAGACTTTGCGTAATTCATGCTGGCCATCGTTGTCTGTATCTTCCAAAATCACGATGCGATCACGAAGTTTCGTTTCATAGGGTCCACCGCTGTAGGTGTAATTCTCAGCGACCCACAACCGACCGCGATCATCAAAGTCCATGCAGATCGGTTGCTGAACGTCTGGGTCGCCGGCGAACAAAGTCGCAGAGAAACCCTTGGGTAACTCGATCAGCTTGACCATGTCTGCGGCGGCGGGAGGATGCTGTCCCTCGGCTTCGGTATTAAAAACGGCCGGAAAATCGCCTTGTCCCTGAGCGGACGCTGGCGTAGAGAGGGCCAAAATACTCAAACAAATAATCTGTAGAGACGTAGGGCTAAAGTGTAACTTCATAACTCGCGAGTCCTTGTCAATCTTGGGTTGCCTGGTGAACTGCCTTCCAGCAATTCGTGCGTCCATTGTAACCAAAGTGAATCGCAAGCGTTCGACCGTACCAGACCAAGGCGGCCGCTCGCTAACGTTACGGATTAGTAAGTGGTGTCCCTCGCTGACGCTCGGGTTAGTAAATTGTGTCCCTCGCTGACGCGTCGGGTTGGTAGATGATCCCTGGCTGGTGACGTACCGTCCGAACTCCAACAGGGCGAGTCAAGGTTCGGTTGTTCTGACTCGGTAAGGGCTGGCGACGACAACGGTTGGAATCGAAGTGTGGCGGGCATATGTCGATAGTAACGGAACAGCCAATTCGACCAATTTTTCCGGTACTGCGACCAATACAATCATGAATAGATGCATGCAAAACTTGCCTAAGCTGGTGAAGAAAATTGCAGTTCCGTCAATGATTGCATTTCAAGCTTGCTCCAATGCTGCGGCGCAGCAGATATCTTTAGCTTCGTCGATGCGATTGCCCCACGAGAGTATCTACGTCCTCCGGCAGGAGAATTCCAAAGAGGAGAAGTTCGCCGTTCAAGCTGACAATAAAAGCAATCAGAGCGAAGAGAATGCAAAGAAAAAGGAAGTAACGACTCCAGGCACCAGCCAAGTTGACAATCTAGGTCCTGTAGTAGGCCCGATGCAAGGACAAGCTGCGGGGCTTGGTCTTGCAGAACTCGAACAACTCGCTTGTCAATACAATCCAACGCTTCTTCGTTACTCAGCCCTGGTGTCTTCGTCTCGAGGTCTGGCCTACCAAGCGGGCAGAATGCCCAACCCAACTGTGGGGTATCAGGGGCAGCAGATCGGTAGCAAAGGTCAAGCCGAGCAGCACGGCGCGATGTTCAATCAGGATTTCGTGCGACGCGAGAAACGACAGCTTGATCGTTCGGTAGCGACGCAAGAAATCGCACAGGCTGAACAGCGCTTGGCGGCCCAGCAACAACGTGTTCTCACCGATGTGCGCAACGCCTACTACCGAGTTTTGTATGTTCAACAGCAGATCCGCGCCCTCGAAGATTTAAAATCGATTGCACAGAAAGCGGTCGATATTGCGAAGCAATTGCTCGCAGCGGAAGAAGTTGCGAAAACTGACTTGCTGCAAGCTGAAGTTGAGAAGCAGCAAGCCGAGTTGCAATTGGCTAATGCGCAGTACACATTGCAAGCCGCTTGGTCACAATTGTCGGCTGTGGTAGGTCAACCCATTCAACTGCAACCATTGGCAGGCGACTTTTTTGCTCCGACGCAAGCCTATGAATTTGAACAGACGCTTGCATGGTTCACTTCGCAGAGCCCGGATGTACTGGCTGCCAACGCTAGGATTTATCAAGCTCGCTGCTATCTCCAGCGGCAGGTTGTCGAACCGCGCCCGAATATGTCGGTACAGGGTCTCTACAATTTTGTCGACAACGGCATTGGGGGCAAGCCAGACGCTGGACTGGCCGTTTCAGTTCCACTTCCATTGTGGAATAAAAATGAAGGTAACATCCAGTCGGCTAGACAGGAATTGATTGCTGCTGAACAAATGCTTGCTCAAGTCCAACTACGAATCAAGCAAGAGTTGGCGATCGTCATGGAGCAATACAACCGAGCCAACTCACAAGCGAGTTATCTCAATGAACAGATTCTACCTCGTGTTCAACAGACTCTCGAACTTACACGACAAACCTACGAGGCTGGCGAGGTCAACTTCGTCGCTCTTCTGACGGTCCAGCGAACTTACACACAAAACAAATTGGCGTATCTTGAAGCATTGGCCACGGTCCGAAGATCCGAGATCGATTTGCAAGGAATGCTTCTCAGCGACAGTCTGACCGCCCAATAATCGCAACGCTCGCGCGATAGCAATCGACGCCCTGTTGTATTATCTTAACGTAAGGCAACACTTTCACGCGGTCCCGCTTTGAGGATTTCATTATGTCAGACAGTTACAACCCGTACCAACCGCAAGAAACGCGATCAGGTAACACGCCCAATCCTGACCAACGACCGGTGATAGCTACCGTTTTCGGAATACTGAACTTAGTGTTCGGGATTCTCGGTGTTTGTGGCAATATCCTAGGGATTGGTACGTTTGCGGTAATGTCCAGTGACCTCATTGACGCGAAAACAAAGACTCAAATGAACTTGCAGCAGTTCAATGATCCCATTTATTTCGGAGTTCTTTCCGCGCAAATGGTACTAAGCGGGATACTGTCAATCGTCATCATTGTCAGCGGAATTGGCTTGCTCAAATTCAAACCATGGGGCCGCAAGCTCGCGAATTTTTATGCGGTGGCCACCTTGATTCTGCTAGTCGTTGGAACTGCCGTGAACGTGATCTTTATGGTGATCCCTGCAATCAATGAAGCTAACAACCCAGGTGCCTCCCCGGAAAAAATGAGCGCTGCGGTCAGCGGCGTTGCGGGGGGAGCTTTTGGTATTTGTTTCGGCATCATTTACCCGATCTGCATTCTTATTTTCCTAAATCGCCGGCGGTTTGTAGAACAAATTTCTACTCGCTAGTTGGTCAGTGCTATAGCGGAGCCGTGTCGCCGTTTGCTCTGCAAAAGTAGCGTCGGTGCTGACATGGGCGTCGGAAGTTGCATTCCGCGATGAAGCATTAGCTAATTCCCCAGCGGAACAGGGCATTTCAAACGCTACTATCGATGCCGACAATTCTTTCGCGGAGCAAGATCTGGCTAGAAGTCGGCGTATTCGTCGTAAGCGTCGCGCAGTAAATCCAGATCGGCTTGCTTGCCGGTCCAACGCCGAAAATCGTAGGCTTCAGCGGCAATCATCTGATCATTTTCTGTAAAAATCGTTGCCTTACCACATGGCCATGCTTGGTTGACTTGTTGACGAGTTAGCAAATGATCGGTCGCTATCAACAATTGGATTTCACCAGCGACTTCTAAATCATGGATCATTGGCAATTGCTCAGCAAGCGCTGCACCCACAACGACAAAGTGCGAAATTGGATTCGGCCGAGCGAGTGCATCTTTGAGAATTTGAGGCACCTCTGTCAATGGTCTAACGGCTAACGGAAACGCTTCAGACGCATCCAGAGCATCGCCCGCTTCGCTCCATAAAAGTTGACCGGGTACAAATTTCGACGCCTGCATTGCGTTATACAAACTTTGCGTCATTCGAGATCGCCCGTAAAGCCACAGTAGCGTGTGGGATGCAGCTGCTAAACCGGCAATCAAATCCAGCAGCCCAAACCCCTGATTGTCCCAGTGATCCCAACGCGAAGATGCACCTCTGGCCTCGCCTTTAGTATCTTGTCGCATGGCGGAGGTAACGACATTGAGCGCGGAATGGGGTGGTTCGAGCATCCGGGACGCGGCCAACGGTTGCAATTCCGGGAAGAACCTTAGCGCCGTAAAAGCCATGGCTTGCATGCCGTCTAGAGCTGCTTGAAAATTATCAGGCTGAACTTCAACCGTAATAACCCGCCAGTCGCAAAGTGCGGCGTCGAATGCGCGTTCCATCAAGAACTGCGTCGGACGACCGGCCACCGCAGCTCCAACGCAGCACAGAATCGGTTGAATTTTGGATTCCATGTTTGCGTCGTGCTTCAACTCTGAGAGAATTCCGTAGTTCCGAGGATCAACACTTTCACTTGCGGTTAATCCTAACGGCATCTGGAAGTCATTGCCAGCCTGTAGCTGGTTTCGTGAGAAACCGGTTGTAAATTGCAGCTGGTTTCGTAAGTAGCCGGTTGTTGAGGCGGTTGTCTTCGGCGTCCGGTTTCTTACAAAACCAGCTACGAAGGCGCTTCGTCAAGGACTTTTTTAACATTCCTGCTCCAGTGTGCTGGAAAGCGCTACTGGATTCGGTCCATAATATTGGCCGTATGACAACTTTCACAACATAAAACCAGACCCCCGAGCCCAGCTAAAAAACTCGAACCTAAACTATGCTAAACTTGCCACGGATTTCTCGCACTCTCGCACTAGCTGTCATTTTTGAAACGACAGTCCTGCCAACCATTCCAGTGAACGCTGACTGGAGTCGCTTTCGAGGTGAAAACGGACAAGGAGTGATTGAGCAGTGCAAAGTTCCTCTGCCTTGGACAGATTCAGACATCGCTTGGAAGATTGACTTGCCTGGCAAAGGCAACGGTTCTCCGATCGTGGTGGGCAAGACAGTGTTCATCATGAGCGCCGAAGGTGAAAGTCAACGGCATGCACTGGCTTACGACTTGGTCTTGGGCAAGGAACTTTGGCGAAATTCGTTCGTTACCGCCAAGCACAATGTACATGCAAAAAGTAGCTATGCATCTTGCACTCCGTGCGCGAATTCGAACTCCGTATTCTTCGCTTGGGCATCGCCCGAAAACTTAACTGTTAAAGCCTTTTCGCATGAAGGTGTCGAACTGTGGACCAAGGACTTCGGACGCTATATCAGCGCCCATGGTTTCGCTGGCTCACCGATCTTGGTCGATGACAAACTTATCCTCTCAAACAATCAAGATGCCGAAGAGCTGCCACCGGGCGTAGCTCCAGGCGACAGTTCCGTCGTGGCACTTGATGTCAAAACGGGTAATGTCATTTGGGAAACGCCTCGCAAATCTGTTCGCACCTGCTACGGCGCGCCGAGCGTCCTCGAAGAAGATGGCAAGAAAGTTTTGATCTTCGCTGAAACGGGCGATGGAGTATTTGCACTCGATGCTGCCACTGGAAAACAATTGTGGAACAACAAGGTCTTTAGCAAGCGAAGTGTTTCATGTCCGGTGATTGTGGGCGATATCGCGATCAGCACCGAAGGGTCTGGCGGAGGCGGCAACGTCCTTTTCGGAGTGAATCTAAAGGGCAATCATGAACTTGCGTTCGAGATCAAGAACACAATCGCCCCCTACGTTCCCACTCCAGTCGCCAAAGGTGAATTACTGTTCCTGTGGGCGGACAAAGGAATCGTAACCTGCGCTAGTGCAACTAATGGCGAAACTTTTTGGAGCGAACGCGTCGGCGGTAATGTCTCGACTTCGCCCGTGATCGCGGGCGACAAGTTAATCGGTATCGATGAAGAAGGAAACGTTACGATCCTCTCTGCTTCGCGCAGTTTTCATGAAGTGGGCAAAGTGAAACTGGGTGAAGTAACACGCAGCACGCCGTTGCTAGCTGAAAATTATCTGCTAGTTCGGACAGACACGAAACTCATCTGCGTTGGTAAGCCTCAGTGAGCCCGCCTCGTGGCTGGTCTCGTCAGAAACCAACCACACTTCGATTGTGTCACGTCGCTGTTTCGTCAGAAACCGGATGTGTTGGAAAAGTCTTGAGCATTCCGCCCGGTTTCTGACGAAACCAGCCACACATAATCTGGACACCTACTAAAATTTTCGAGTGGCTGCGATCCGTTTGCGGCCGATGTCGACTTCGAGAACTTTGACTTTCACGATATCGCCGACCGCGACGACTTCGCTTGGATCTTTCACGAACGTATTGGCCAATTGTGAGATGTGAATCAGCGCGTCTTGATGAACACCAATATCCACAAAGGCTCCAAAGTGTGTCACATTAGTTATTACACCTTCAAGCACCATGCCTGGTTTGAGGTCTTCCATGTTGTGCACACTATCAGAGAACTGCACAACGCGGAATTCACTGCGAGGATCGCGGCCAGGTTTAGCCAACTCTTGAATGATATCACTGACTGTCGGTAAACCAAACCGATCGTCAACGAAATCTGCAGGCTGGAGCTTCTGCGAAAGTGTCGCGTTGCCTACCAACGACTTCGTATCGGCTTTCAAGTGTTTTGCCATACGTTCGACAACGCCATAACTCTCCGGATGCACCGCAGAGTTGTCGAGTGGCTGTTTGCCATCGCGAATGCGAAGAAAGCCAGCCGCCTGCTCAAACGCTTTTTGACCGAGCTTGGGAACTTTTAGCAATTGAGCGCGAGTCTCAAAGCGGCCATGCTCGTCGCGATAACTAACGATATTCTCCGCCAGTTTTGGACCGATACCCGCTACATGCGACAACAGCGGCGCGCTCGCCAAGTTCAGATCAACGCCCACACTGTTTACACACGATTCAACTTCGCGATCAAGTCGCTTCCGAAGCAACTTTTGATTGACATCGTGTTGATACTGGCCAACTCCAATCGATTTTGGATCCGACTTGATCAACTCGGCGAGCGGATCTTGCAAGCGATGAGCGATGCTGATCGCACCGCGAACGGTGAGATCCAAATCGGGATATTCGCGAGCGGCCAGTTCACTAGCTGAATAAATCGATGCACCCGACTCACTCACCATTACCTTGGTGATCTTCAGTTTATGTTCTCGAATCAACTCGGCGACGAACGCATCGGTCTCGCGCGACGCAGTGCCGTTGCCAATCGCAATCAATTCCACTTTATATTTTGTAATCAAAGCCAAGAGGGTTTTCGCTGCGCCGTCACTGTCACTGTGTGGCGGAGTCGGATAGATAGTGGCATTCGACAAGAATTTTCCGGTTCCATCGACAACTGCAACTTTGCATCCCGTTCGAAAGCCTGGATCGATGCCAATCGTGACCTTGGGACCAGCCGGTGGGGCCATGAGCAACTCACGCATGTTCTTTCCAAACACGGAAATCGCTTCGTCGTCAGCCTTCTCTTTCAGCTCTTGCATCACAGTGGACTCAGTCGCCGGCATTAGCAATCGGTCAAAGCAATCTTCCACTGCACTCAACAGCTCCGACTGAAATTCAAAATTGCGGTTCGAAACCAATTGCTGCTTTAACTGCGACACCGCATGGTCTTTATCGACTTGAATCTCGACCCGCAGCACTCCTTCGGCTTCACCTCGCATCATCGCCAACAATCGATGCGAGGGGATTCTTGCAGCCGGTTCTTGATAATCGACATACATTTCAAACTTAGCGGCTTCTTCTTTCTTGCCGCGTTTGACTTGAGAGGCGACGCGACCTTGCGTACGAGCCTCTTTGGCCATCCAGGTTCGCGTTGTCGCATCTTCGGACCACTGTTCCGCCACAATGTCCAACGCACCTTGAAGAGCGGCGTCGGCGTCGGCAACCTCCAGTTCGCTATTGATAAACTGTTTCAGCACATCTTGTTTCGACCGTCCCAGGCTCTTTTGTTGAAGCAGGAGATCTGCCAGCGGCTGCAAACCACGTTCTCTG
>JANNNN010001152.1:0-2530 GCA_031398555.1 Planctomycetia bacterium
CGTCGGCTACGAAAGTCGGAAGACTTCAGTCCATCGCTGTCTGAGTCGCTTGAGATGCTTCGGCGAGCTTCGGGCGCAATCTTGAAACTGGCACCAGCCTCCGTTATCGATCCGACGGTGGAATCCGCTTTTCACAACGAGTTCGGGCTTACCCGATACTGGCTGGGGAATCTCGGCGAATGTAGGCAACAACTGCTGGTAACTGGCGAGCTATTGAAGGGTGAGTCAACGAACGCGGAAGCGAATCTGAAAGAGCATTCAGATTTCCGTTCGGCTGTGCTGTGTGAGCCCAGTGCAGTCCCGGCAGTGATCAGCGGATCCTTCCAGGAAACCTGCACAGGTGAACTCGCGCCTCGACGATTCCTCTACGACTGTCATGCGGTGCTGCATGCGGCTCAACTGCAACTGCGGTGGGCAGAATCGATTGGCGCCCGGCCGCTGGGAACCAGCCAAGGCTATTTTACATCGGACTCAGCGGTGAAGTCCGTTTGGGCGCAATGTTTCGAAGTAGTCGAAGTGCTCGCGTGGGATCAACGCCGAGTCAAGCGTTGGCTGCGAGAGCACCGAATCGGGGAGGTTGAAGTCAAAAAGCGACTTTTGCAACTGGATGCAAACGCGTACCAACGCCAACTTCGTGGCGCGGGTGACGCAAAAATAACCTTGTTGATTACACGGCTTGGTGATCGGGTTCGAGCCATTGTTGCCCGCAGGCTCTGACTCCGCAGGCTGGAACCATTTGTCCGAACTCTATATGTCATGTCCCACCTAGAATGCCATTTAAAACGAACGCTCGGGACAATTCCTCCCAAGCAACTTGAAACAGGCCAAAAAACAAACTGCCTTGCATAAACTCTCGCCTCCCAACCCTCGCAGGGATAAATTCACACTATAATTGAGATTGCGGTATATTCCTTCGAGCTGAGAAACCGCGACTTGGGAGACCGCCTATGAAACCTTTAACACCGGACGACTTACTGATCCGTGAAACGCCTTCGGACGATTTGCGTTGGGGTACCTCGTTGGACACGCCAGAGGCGGTCGTGACGGCCGTTTCGCTTCAGAGGTTCCAAGAACTAGAATTAGCAATCAAGAATAATCCGCTTCACGCGGATCCATATATTGAACTCGCAAGGATCTATCTTAAGAATCGTCGTTGGAATGACGCCAAACGCGTCTTAGAACGCGCTGCACAGCAATTCACTCAAAACGAAGACATTCTTACGCTGCGCGAAGATGCGCTGTTGGGACGTTCACTTGAGTTGTACAATGAGGCCGAAGCAGCGTACAAGAGTGAACCGACGGTACTCACGCAAGAACCGCTGCAGAGCAGTAAGATCGAATTGAATTCGTTGCGAGAGCGGATTTGTCGGGCGCGTTTAGAGCGCCACCCCGATCGCCTTGAACTGCTCGTGCCGTTGGCAGTTGCGCTCGAAAATTTGGGTAGCGTTGACGAAGCGATCAAGTGCTTGCGTCAGGCCAGCGAGGTACCGAAGCTGCGCGCTACGGCTGCGTTGCAATTAGGATACTTGTTCACGCGGGCTAGAAGAATTCCGGATGCTCTTTCGTCGTTTCGGCGGGCCGCATTGTTCCGAGTTCCGCCGCCTACTGAAGTAACCAAGCGCGAAGCCTTGTCCGCTGCCGCTGACCTCTCGCAACGCCACGGACTAATCGATTCAGCCCGCCGCTACGTCGAATTGCTGGTTGAAATGTCACCCGGCGATGAGCAGCTCGCAAAACGCCTGGCAGCTCTCAAAGCCACGCCACTGTAGTGCGTCTCGAACAATTGTCCCAATTGTTCATCTAGATTTTCCAGCTGAGATTTTTCGGCCTGGGGGTGGCTCGCTATTGCTGACAGGCATTTTAGAGGCAATTGCAGCTGGTTTCGTCACAAACCGGTGCGTCTGAGTGACCCTTACTCCGCTTCCGGTTTCTGACGAAACCAGCTACCGAATACAACAGTGCAACCAAATGCCACGAATTGTGTTCGTGAATTGAGGTAGAGAAATGCCTCACAGCGTTGCCTGCAAGCGATGCCTGCACGCGATGCCTGCACGCGATGCCATGAACACTTGTAACAAGTGTTCTGCAATGGTAGATCTAGTACAATCAAAAGCAACAGTTCGCTTATATTTAGCGACGTTGTTTCGATTGAAGTGAAAAGTAGAATCGGCTCGTTTGTCATTTCCTGGTTCGACAAGCATGATGCAAATCCTACCGAGCGCAATTTAAATGGAATTTAGGAGGCTGCTTTGGTCATTGTACGTGCTGTTCGCTTGGGTGATTTGGATCAGTTGTGGCAGCTTATTGAGCAAGCCACTTATGGCCTCACGACTCTCCAGATTAACAAAGACCAATTGGCTGAGCGTGTCGAGCTGTCCAATTTTGCGTTCACCCGCAAGACCGAAAAAGCGACAGGAGAACCCTATGTGCTTGTCATGGAAGATGTTTCTCATGGCAAACTCGTTGGCCTCTCCTGCATCTTCAGCAAGACCGGTGGGTTCGAACCGTTTTACAGTTATCGACGCGTTGT
>JANNNN010001166.1:0-6581 GCA_031398555.1 Planctomycetia bacterium
AAAGCAAAATGGGTCCAGCTACTAGAACCTTTGGTGGAAGTTCCACTCGCCAAGCCAAATGGCGCGATAGCGCCATCTGAATCTTCCTCAAATTGCAAGCCCCCGGAAGTTAGTTTCCAAAAAGTAAGTGTCCAAGCAAGAGGCACCATAATGTCCGACCATCGAAACCAATAAAACCTCAAAAGCTCCGAGGCGAAAATCGGGTTTGAAAGCGAAAAGACTCGATCGATCGCAAGCCCAACTGCGGAAAACAAGACGGAGATCCAAGCTAAGGTTAGCAACCAAGTGACCGGATCTTGACAAAGTTGATCGCGCTTTTTGTTGCGAAGTGTTGACCACGCAAGTAGTGAAGCTGCAACGAGGAGCCCGAGCGAAACGCCACCAGCGACGTGACGGTCAAAAGCAAACAAGGATGGGCATTGGTGGTGCGCGAGCCGCTTGTAGACGTGAATCTGAGACGCGACTAAATTGCCAACTTGATTTGGACTATTTAATCCTAGTCCGGCAGGAATCACACCTGCCAAGCCAATGCCAGTTGCGAGGGCCAGCCAAGTAGCTTGAGCGCGGGCACGTTCCAATAAACTGGGCATACACATCCAAGCGATGCCGACGCTCAATCCAGCCCAACCTCCTGCGAGCGGATGCCAGGCCACGGCTAGTCCCAACCAGACCCAAACGTGTGCCCAACGACTGCGAAACAACTCGGCGATTGCGACAATAACGCAGGGATAAGCCACAGATTTACCTTCAAATCCACCAATTGCCCATTCACCAGCCCAGTTGCCGTAGTCGATCGCAAAGTACCAGCTGGCAAGCGAAAGGGCGCCCAAAATCCAGTGCATGCCGATCGCTACGCGGAGTTTTTGCCAAGCCCAGGCGAGGCAAAGCCAACTTACGATCCGTCCGATCCAAGCTACAGCAGGCAGCGGCAACCAAAGTGCGAGGGCGCCAGCCAATCCGGCAGCTAACCCGTGGGCGTCATGCGATTCGAAGAACAGGTCCGCCGGGCAAAACTCACGGTTAAAAAGATGTTTCGCCTTCGGCAAGTAATGCGACTCGTTGACACCTGGAACCTGTTCGGCGGCCAATAAGCAAACCAGCGCGAAGAGTACGGCTATTTCGCCGACCGCGGTGAAGTTTCTCGGAATGGCAGACTGGCGGGAGGTCGAATTGAGGTTGGCGGACGGAACCACTTTTGTCATTCGGCACCCAGTAAAACTGAATCAAGGGGAGTTAGATTGCGTCGACTTTTGCGACTAGAGCGTCCGATTGACGAAAATTTAGCAAAAAATTCGGTTGCAGTCACTTGTTTTCTTGACTGTCACCACTTCGTACGTACAGTGGATGTAGGAAGCCTCAAGAGTATTAAGGGCTAGGTACCCCAGCCACCTCTGATGCAGTTCTGCCGACCACTCCTCAGAAGACCAGAAGGTTCTGGCTCAGTAGGATACGGCGTAGGGCCAATTTACCAAAGGAAGGGTCCGATGTTAGTACTATCCCGTAAGAAAAATGAGAGCATTGTCATCAACAACGACATCACCATTGTCGTCGTTGAAATTCGTGGCGACAAGGTCCGCTTGGGTGTGGAAGCTCCTCGTGAAGTTCCGGTTCACCGCCGCGAAGTTTACGATGCTATTCAACGCAGCCAAAATGCGGACGACGCCACAAATACAGCCGCTCCACAAGATTAAAGCACGTCTCTGACGACTTGGCAACGCGACATCTCAGTTCAACAGGATATGACGGAGCCCTTTGTTAGAGTCAGAGCCTATATCGAACTCGTTCGTAATAAGTACGGGTTCGATATGGGCTCTTCGTGTTTACTGCGACTGATTTTTAGTAGCTGGTTTCGTTAGAAACCGGTCCACTGTAGCTGGCGAGTGATCGCAAGCAGTTTACCGAGACACTTGCGGGACTTAAGTGGGTCACACTTGACGAGTGTGACCGTGCGCCAACAGGAGCGGCCCGCGGTAGGCACTTCCGATTCTAAAGATAATCTTCCCAGCCACGACTCTGAAGTTGCTTAACGACTTCGCGAACTCTTTCTTCTTCATGCTTGGGTGCAACCAAAGTTGCGTTATCAGTATGCACGACGATCATGTCTTGCATTCCGATAGTAACAAGCAGGTGATTCGGATCGCCGTAGACGATCATACGCTGAGATTGAATGGGTAAGTACTTGCCGCGAATGCAATTTCCCTGCTCATCGGGTTCCGTCAATCGTCCAATCGATTGCCAACTACCAACGTCATCCCATCGAAATGTTGCTTCAATCACAGCTACATCGTTGTAACGTTCCATAACGGCGTAGTCGATCGAGCGGGCATCAATGGCGGTGAACTCACGCTGCAAGGTCGCAGGAAATCCGGGCGACCCCATCGATTTGGCAATCGCGTCGATATGCTTCATCATTTCGGGTTCAAATGTGCGAAGCGCCTTTAAGATTGTGCTGGCTCGCCACATGAAAATGCCACTGTTCCAATAGTACGTACCCGCTTGTAGATACTGCTCAGCAATTTGGCGGTTTGGCTTTTCTCGGAACGATTCAACTCGATACGCACCGGCGACATTCGAATTTGAAAGAGATTCCCCTCGCTGCACGTAGCCAAAGGACTCTGCCGGATAATTCGGTCGAATGCCGAAGGTCACAATTCGATCAGGGGCTTGTTCGATCAAACGTACCCCGGCTGACATACAATCTTGGAACTGTTGATCGCTGCTGATGACATGGTCAGCCGGAAGCACCAACATCACCGCATCAGGGTCGGCATGAACAATCAGCGAAGCAGCCAGACTGATGCAAGCGGCGGTGTCGCGCTTGGTGGGCTCGCCGACGATCTGTTCTGGGGGAATCAGGGGCAGTTGAGTCCGAACGGAGTCAACTAAATGTTGGTTGGTCATCACCAGCGTATGTTCCGGCGAGACCAAGCCCTGCAAGCGTTCAAATGTCGCTTGAAGCATCGTGTTGCTTCCGACCAACTGCAGCAACTGCTTAGGAAACCCAACTCGGCTCGCTGGCCAAAACCGCGTTCCAGATCCGCCTGCCATGATTACTGCATGCAACACGTAAGATCCTCCACGGGATTTACAATAATGAGTTTGAAAAAGTCAAACGAAACTATTCCGCTCGAATATAAGTGATTGCCTGAAGTCACCTTCATCGGGCGTTTCGTTACCAATCTAAAAAAGGACATTGTAGAGCATTTGTCTCAACTGTTACTTGGCCCAAGTGTTCAGCAATGCTAATTACTTCAGCATTCTAGAATCCGATGATCAACCAAGCCACTCTAACAATCTGTCGCGATCTCCTACATTTACCTACCACGGTCCTCCAGTGACGACCAGCTGAGGTGGAGGGCCAGCCTTAACATGAATACAACGGCAAAGTAGCCACCTTAAACAGCCGTATCAGCGAAAGAAAGTATCGTATGAGATTTTGCAATCAATTCCAACTTTTTTTCTAACCTCCGCTGCGTCGATTGCCCACGCGGGATGAATCTCCACTTTGACGTCCGGCGATACCCAAGCGCCCGCGGACTCTAACCAACCACGATGCAGCTTACAGAGCGCGGTTTTGGCTTGCTCCGGTGTATCGACCTGGGCACCGTTTGCATTCTTCACTGGGGCGAACACTTCCGCCGCATCACCTTCGACGACAATTGAGCGCTCGGCAAGCGGCAGTAGGTCAAAAACAAAACGTTCAAACTTGATTGCGTTTGGCTTATTCGGCTTTACCAGTTCCAAGGATTCACTCAAATGCGGAACCGCTTTATGCGCCCGATGAAATGCCAGCGATTCCGTGTCTTCCACCACGGATTGCAGAAACTGACGCTCAAAAAGATGAACGGCAATATTTCCAGCCCACAGCTTCAATGAACCATCGGCCAGCTTCTGTTCGGCTGCTGCGTCCGGCAAATCACTGTACTCGATGATCTGTACCTTTCCATCAAGACCGACCACGTTGCCGACTTTCTCCTTCGCAAATCGCTTGCGGACAACTTGCGTGGTTACTTGGCTGGCTGAAAGAATGTGATAGCCGATCAAGAGCGGATCGCAAAGCTGCACCAAAGGATTGTCGACCTGAGCATAGAAGAAATGCTCGATGCCACGGCTGGCTGCATCGGCGAGGCAACCGTTCTTATCCAAAGCTCTAACCAGTCCGCCGTGACCATCCGGGCTGACTGCCAAACTGCTGCGGCTTTCCAAAAGCAGCTTGCCCGACCCGGCTTCGACCGCTGGCATGGTACCTTGGCAAAAAATCACAAGCTCGTCTTCAGCTAGACCACAGTGCCCGTTCTGCGCGAAATACTCGCGAGTCTCTGCATCCGTCGCGGGACTAGTCATGACATACATCGGAATCGAAACGTCATAGCGTTTCATGACTGCGAGCTGACGATCGGCTAGCATTTGGAATAGTGTCCTGCCACTCAATGGCCCCACCGGAAACATCCCTTTCGGGTGCTCGAAACCGAGCCGCGTTCCCTGTCCGCCAGCAACAATGATTGTCGCCAATCGCCCGTCGCGCAGCGCCTTTTCACCGGCAGCCTGGGCGGCTTCAGGATCGAACTTTGGATTCGGTTCGTTCAGTCGAATGGCCGGCGGCGGAACTGCTCTAGCAGCCATCTCGGCCCAGCTCGGTCCAGAGTCATCGCCGACTACCAATCGCTCAAGCTGGGGGAAGTCGATTGTGGCAAGCTGCGATTCTAGCGCCGTTCGCTCACCAGGCTCGATGTTTGCCAAGTGACGAAGCAAATGTTCTTGACGGAATTTCTTAAGAGTGACTTCAAGGCTCATATCAGTCTCTTAACTTGGCGTAATCAATCGTCCACATACGTTTCAACAAATTTTGCCAGGCGATGGAAATCGCTCCCGATTTCAATATAGCGGACTTTTGTAACGAGCGTCTTCGGATCGACCAGTTCCTCGAATGGAACGAAGCTCAACGTGAGTTGCCCACCAACTGAAACCATAACTCCGTTCATACCCTTTTCGACCAAAGCTCGATAGGCTCCAACGCCGATTTGCGATCCGAGCATCACGTCGAACGCATGAGGAATGGCGCAGCGTGATTCATACCCCAGTTGTAGACCAGTGACCTTGCGCGAATTGCCGGTCGCAGATTTGTAAGCGTCGGCAATAATTTTTGCCATCATCTTGCTTAGATTCACGTTGGCAATCGAGATGTGACCATGGTCATCGCGCGGGATGCCTTCTAGATACTTGTACGGCAGATACTCAGCCATACCTTCTGCGATAACCAGCACTCCATAAGGTCGTTTTTGTTTCTCGCGAGCAACCATCAACTTGACGATGCGTTCGACGATTTTATCGACATTCATAATTGGGCGGGTAATCGTCTTGCCAGTCGAATCGGTAACCGTTTCTTCACCGCGAAAAGGACCCACAATGTCCTCGACGCTCAGCACCATGCAAGCTTCGCCGGCGATCGCGGCGCCATAGGCTAACCATCCGGCCGAGCGACCCATCGCTTCGCATAAGAAATATGCTTGGCCAGCAGCCGCATCGTAATTCAAGTTACGCATCTCAGTCGCGAGAAACTCGGCGGCGGTGAAATAACCGAACGTAAAGTCGATGCCCATGTAGTCGTTGTCGATTGTCTTGGGCAAGTGAATAACAGGAAACTTTTTGGAGCCCGCCGGCAAAGCATCTTGAAAAAGCTTCAATTTGTTGGCGGTTTTCAGTGTGTCGTCACCGCCGATGGATATCAGTGCATCGACGCCAATCGAACACAAAGCATCGTAGACTCGCTTTAGCGGAGCACTGCGCTCGCGGTCAATCAAGTGTTCAGGTGCAGAAACATTTTTGCCTGGATTAGTCCGGGCAGTACCGATCATGATGCCCTGCGAAGTCCGGCGATGGGACAGATCGTGGTGGTCGATGTTGATGTAGTGTTCGCCTTCGACCAAAGGCGAGGCAGCGCTGTAATCGATTAGGTTTGAGTAACCATGTTTGATGCCGACTACTTCGATTCCATCATTGAGAAAGGCGAAGGCGGCGGTGCCTATAACAGCATTTGCTCCCGGAGCTGGTCCGCCAGCGAAGAGCATTGCAACTTTTTTGATGGGTGATTTAGGCATTTTTTTACTCGAATTCAAAGTTGTTGTAATTATGTGGCACTAGTGGAGCATCCAGATTAAGTTTTGTGGGAGCGGAATGCGTTAAGCGCTTGTTGATTTTATAGTAACCCGAAGCGTTAGCGAGGGAATAAACACCCCTCGCTGATGCCTCGGGTTACTATCAGAGTCGAATTTCTTGTGTCAGTGATAAAATCAACAAGCCGTCAAGCATTTCGGTTATTTCAGCGAATTGACAATTCCCCGAAAGCCATGCCGGCTTCCGCTACCTCATATCTACGCTTGTTCCCGGGCTCACTCTAGACGTTTAGCAATTCGCGTTCGACCCACTTCGTGTCAGCTTGACCTGAAATAAACGTCGGCTCGCGAAGGACTCGCATCTGAAATGCTGCGGTCGTCGCGATCCCTTGAACTTGCAATTCCTCTAAACATCGCAACATGCAAGCGATTGATTCTTCGCGAGTCTCTTTATGGACGATCAGTTTG
>JANNNN010001262.1:0-2782 GCA_031398555.1 Planctomycetia bacterium
CAGTAGGGGCGCAGCAAATCCACTGACCATTGTGCATCGCGGACTTCCGTTACAATCCCCGAGAATTTACATCCAATTACCTGCTGGCGCTTTGCCAACTCGCGAATGTTCAATTCCCAACCAGAATCAAATTGCGCTCCATTGATGGCGGGCTTGGCGATATGGTCTAAAATGAACGGTTGCTCTGGGTGCATGTCTACAAACTGAATCGTCGCGGGAAGTTGCCAGGGGAAGATTAGCAAGTCATAGGACAACCTAAATTCACTCAGTCGCCGAATCCCGGTGTTAAACGCGGCACCCATCAAGAACGCGGGGTCGGATTCGTCCTGAACAACATGCCGAACTCCTTTCAGCCACGGTGACGCTGCAAGTCTTTCCAACTCTATTCCCACGCCACTGCTCGCCAGCGGAACCCAGCCAACCACACCTTGAACGATCGATTCCGTCTCGGCAAATCGAATCAATCGCTCCGTTTCAAGCAACGATTGACTGGCTTGGACCGAAACCACTCCCGTCACGCCAGCCGCATTACACAATGGCGTCAAGTCAGCTGGGCCGAAATCGCGCTTCAATACGCTCATCGAATCCTTGATCCAAACGTACTCGCTTGCGTCGTATTTCCAAAAGTGATGATGGCTATCAATTCGCATTGCATTCTCGCGGCGGAGCAAAATGGGCACAAAGGTTGCATTAAGTGGCGTTTGGCGGCGTAAGCTTCCCGCTTGCGAATGGTTATTGTACTGCGAAGCCGCCAGCGTGAAAGGCAATGGAGTTGCGTTGGCAAATTGTGAATACTCTCCGAGTCTGATAGATTCAGCATTAGCGCGTTTGAACGCTCCAATTTAATCGCCAAAGTACGATATGAGAAAAGGCATCGCAGTCTCGCCCGGTGTGACCATTGGCAAGGCCTACTGCATTCACGACGTGTATGTTGATCCCAAACTTACGCATGTAAAACCCAGTGAAGTGGAATCCGAGCTGGCCAGATTCGAAAATGCCAGACGGAGGTCGATCGCTGACCTAAGGACGCTGCAGGAAAAAGTGGCCGTGCAAGTCGGTAAAGAGGCTGCCGCGATCTTTGCGGTACATGAGACGATACTTCAAGACACGGCTCTGCTGAACAAAGTCCGCACCTTCATTCAAAACGACCACATGGCCGCGCCGGCGGCGCTTTCGAAAACGATGGAGTATTATCGCACTCTGATGTCGCGCGCAAGCGACGATTACATGCGCGAACGTGTCGCCGACATCCGCGATGTTGTCGAACGCTTGACCGGCTACCTCAGCGATGCCCTGGATAAAAATTCCAAATCGCTCGACGGGCCAATCATTGTGGTCGCCGAGGAACTGTTGCCCAGTCAAGTTATTATGCTCGGAAGCAAAGTAGTTCATGGCATCGTTACCCAAGCCGGCAGCCAGACCAGTCACGCAGCCATCATTGCCCGCAGCCGGGGCATCCCAGCGGTCAGTGGAGTGGTTGGTATTTTGCGGCATACAAAAACCGGCGACTGCTTGGTCGTCGATGGTCGCGATGGGGTGGTAATCGTCAACCCCGACGCCGAGACACTGGCCGCCTATCGCAAACTCGAGCGTGAATTTTTTGACCTGCGTGATAAATTGGCTCATAACCGCGACCAACCGGCTATCACCCTTGACGGCCAGTCGATCGACTTGCTGGCGAACATTAACAATGTCGCCGATGCAAAAAGCGCCGCAGCGATGGGCGGCTGCGGAGTAGGTCTGTATCGGACTGAGTATCTGTATCTGACTCACACCAAAGTGCCCGATGAGACCGAGCAACTGGAAATTTACAAAGAAGTAATCGCGGCCAGCCCAAACCATTGCGTCACAATTCGGACTCTCGATATAGGCGGTGACAAAACCAGTCCTTTTCTCGGCCGCTCCCAACATGAAGCCAACCCGTTCATGGGCTGGCGGAGCATTCGCGTTTCCTTTGACCACCCCCAATTCTTTCTGGCTCAGGTTCGCGCAATCATGCAAGCTGCCGCGATCGAAGGCAGCAAGGTCCAAATCCTGTTCCCAATGGTCACCAATTTGGAGGAACTACGTCGCCTGCGATCGATCATGCGCCGCGCCGAAGAACAGCTAACCAAGGAAGAGATTCCATTCGGCAAGGTAGCTTTCGGAATGATGCTCGAAGTCCCAGCCGCCGCAGTCATGATCGATCAGCTGGTTGAAGCCGTCGATTTTGTCTCCATCGGCTCGAACGATTTGATCCAATATTTGATGGCCGCCGACCGCGACAATCCAAAAGTTAGTTACCTGTGCCAACCCCTCGCCCCAGCCGTCCTGCGGGTCCTCCAGTCGGTTGTATCGGCTTGCGACAAAGCCAAACGACCGATCACTCTATGCGGAGAAATGGCCGGACAACCGCAAGCCTTCATTTTGCTGCTAGGCATGGGCTTGAGGCGATTCAGTATGAGCCCCGCGTTTATCCCGACGATCAAGGAACTCGCTAGTCATTTTAGTATTCCCATGGCGCAAGCCATTCTTGCCAAAGCACTTAAGCAAAAATCGACCAAGCAGATCCAAAGGCTTCTCATTCAAGAATTGATCAAAATTGCCCCCAATCTCGAGCCGATTCTGATCCAGTGAGCATTTCGTATGGCGCAAATTTGTAGCTGGGTTAATAAGAAACCGGTGCCCATATCCATCCTCCTCCTAAAACTCCATCGATCGGTTTCTAATAAAGCCAGCTGCCTGCAAGTCAAACTGCCGTGGAGAAGCGATAACTGGCACGCTAAAAGCACCCGCAATTGTG
>JANNNN010001270.1:0-2803 GCA_031398555.1 Planctomycetia bacterium
GTCAATTTTTTAGCCAGCAAATCCTTTTTGTTAAGCTGTAACGCCGTATTTATGAGCATAGGCGCTTTTTCCGCGAACACCGTCAAAATTGGAAAAAACCCTACCAGACGCCTTCGCAACTTGCCGAATACTAATCGCGGACGAACATGCAGTCCAACTGCGTACAAGGGGGGAATCTTGACGCGAAGGATACTGGTCTGTTCGAGCGCAAGCTCGAATGGTTTGGCTTTCCGTAGGCATTGACCCTCGCTGACGCAGTCCTGACTGATTCCGTGTCAACTGTGCGATTTGTTCGCATACGACACACCACAAATCTCCCGCAATTCTCTTGTCATAGAGGCTACCGCGTTGCAGATCGCTTGCGATTCGCGCGGTAGTCCAATGGCAAGAGCAAGTTTGTGGACACTCGACAAGTGATTCGTAGGAGGGGTTCCAATGCGAAAGTTTCTGTTTGGTGCGTTGATCGCATCATTGACCGCTACCATGCCAAGCCTGGCACTGGGCGGTGACCGCGAGATCGCTCAAGCTGTGATGGCACAGCTGCAACAGCACAAAGCTGAAGGCAGTCTCAAGGGTTTTGATCTCGACCTCAAAGTCGAAGATGGCGTTATTTACTTGAACGGTTCCGTAAGCTCACCAGCTCAAAAACGACTGGTTGAAGAAGCTGCCAGCAACGTTGCCGGAGCTCGTGAACTGGTCAGCCAATTGCAATTGAAAGGCCAAGCCGTTTCGACCCGCAAGGACGCTTCGGTTCAGACTTCCGTTGTACCAGCTTCGACAACCGAAGGGCCCGCCAAGCCCAGCCGCAACGACATGGCAATCACCGACTCAGTGATCAACATGTTGCAACAATCCAAGCAGTCCGGTGTACTCCGTGGCTTTGAACTGGACGTCAGCACCGTCGGTGGCGATTGCTGGTTGCGTGGTATAGTTGCTAATCAAGAACAAAAAGACTTGGTCCTCGATCAAGCTCGCCGAGTTCGCGGTGTGTCACGAGTTATCGATGACATCACTGTGGCTCACAGCGGTGTGCGTCAAGCATCGAGCGGTGAGTTGATGTCAACTCCCGTACCGATGCCTGTTGCTCAAGGCTCCAGCATGCCTGTCATGAACGCCAGCAACGGCGGACCACGCGCGTTCGCTCCAAGCGGACTGGCTGGTTACGTTGAAGGCGGCGCTCCAGCAGGTCATCCTGTTGCCATGCAAGGCGGACAGAACTACGGTGCCGGTGCTCCTCGATACGACCAACCAAACCTGCCCTCGTATGCCTGGCCAAGCTACGCTGCATATCCAAACTATGCTGCCGTAACTTATCCAAAACAGTACAGACCATCGGCATGGCCATACATCGGTCCGTTCTATCCGTATCCTCAAGTTCCACTCGGCTGGCGCAAAGTCGCCCTCGAATGGGATGATGGACTGTGGTACCTGGACTTCACCAGCAAATAATCCATGCTGAATCAGTTGGGTGCGGTATGACCCTCCGCGCATGACTTGTCCAAGAAAGCCTGAGCCAGTTCAACACTGCGACTCAGGCTTTTTTTGTTTCGTAGGATGAGACCCTTTGTCCCGTCCATCAGCCATCCCCAAAGGGAAGATAAGAGATAACCCGACGGAAAGACCTCAGCGTTTCACTTCAAACCAGACCTCGATCTTATTCTCAGGCGTCAGCTTCATCACCTTGGACGCCCGCGGATCAGTAACGATCACTTGGTCTTCATACAATGCCAAACCGACTGGGTTGTCCAGCGGTAGGCCTTCAACGACGATCGATGGAGCTTGACCGCGGACGACTTTCCAGATCGCTTTTTTGTAACCATCGGAAACAAACGCTTCACCTTTTGAATTCACCACCACTTGATGCGGGAACTCAAAGACACGCTTGTCGACAACGACTTCCTTCGTTCCGTCATCAGCGACAACCAATAACTGCTGGACGTCTTGCGATACCACCCAAACTTTATCCGCTGAATCGACGAACACGCCGCGCGGATTGACGTCCGCCACATGCTCAACTTTCGTCGAACCAACTGGAATCCGCATCAGTTTACGCAACTCAAGATCGGCAACGTAGATTGTTCCATCGGACTTGACCGCAATGTCCATCGGTGTACCAATTTGACCGCCGGTGATCGCCGTCGCTCTGCCGTCCTCGCTAATGCGATAAACGTCACGCGTCGCCGAATCACCCACCAACAACTTGCCTTCGTGATCCAAAGCGATGCAGCGAATCGCGTTTAGTGGTTGACGATACTGTTTGGGACCTTGAACGAACAATGACAGCTTGTCGGCTTGCCATTTCCAAATCCCAGGCAGGTTTCGATCGACCGTAAACACCCTGCCCTGCTTATCAACGACCGAATCCAGTGGATACAAAGATAATACAGGCGCCGGCTTCGCACTCGTGTCTGTACTCGCAGGGGCCGCGTCCTGAGCGTGCGCCCGCCGCAAGTTCGAAATGGAAAGTCCGATGGATGCGAACAATGAAAACCCAAGCATTGAAAACCGAATCAATGCGGAGCGAAACCATCGGTTCGTCGAGTAAACTGTCACGGAAATTCTCAGTGCTATGGAAGATTAGGCGGCGAGAGGTCCAACTCCTTGATGATATCTGCAACCCAGACGGCCCGAAAGCACCCGCTTCTGAGCCTAAGGGGCTAGTGCTTTGTCCAGATTAGGTTTTGGGGTTAGTGAGGGTGACAAACAACAGGATGTTAGCCGACAACATGGAACGGGAGAACGAGGCTCTGCCGAGCAAGTCTCCACAGCCCGTTAGACTCGGGCTGTACCTACAGACGCCCAT
>JANNNN010000061.1:0-4336 GCA_031398555.1 Planctomycetia bacterium
ATTTCGAGGAGTCGATATCTGAAAAAAGCCCACCAGGAAATTCTACGTCAAATTTAAATTCGACAGGGCGGTCTTGTGTCGCCGCGACTTGAACAATCGAAGCGTTGGCAACAGGAGGGTCGTTGATGTTTCGGACTGAAACCAGCAAGTTACCCGGTGCTATGGAAACTGGGCCGTCCATAATCGCTCGCGTTGCGGAGTTCAGAAATTTTCGTTGATCACCGTTCGAATTTGAAAAACTGCCAACGAAAGTGTCATCCAGAGCGAGAATCTTTAGTGGTCCGGGGTTGCCGAAGTAATTTGGGACGGGCTGAAAACCGATCCAATCTGTCGCGGCTACGAGCAAGCTGGCTATTGAATCATTGACTAGTCCAACGGCCGTCCAAGAACCACCTTGATCACTGCTGTAGTACCATGTGCCTTCGGTGTTTCGATCCGCCAAGTTACCGACAATGGCGATTCCAGCTAACTTTGCACCTAGGTCAGGATCACTAATTCCACCAGGAACAAAGGCATTGATTGCTGCACCGACTGGAGTGGGAGCATCTTCATCGACAACTGGTAAAGAGGCGTTTCCCATCGATGGTGAGTCATTCGTTGCCACAACAGATACGTCGCGAGACTTTGAAACGCCCAGTCCAAACGCTATCTCGATTTTTCGGGCAAGTGTACTTGGGCCATCGCTTACCGACGCGTAAGCGATGCTTCGAATGAGAGCTTCGACGGATCCTCGGGACGCATTGCTCGAGAGATCAACGGTGACTTGATTGGACGACTGTACGAATGTGCCGATCACAGTGGTGCCGAAACTAACTCGATTGCTATTGGTCGAAATTTGCCCGCCGCCAGTACCCGCTGAGATGATCGATAATCGATCTGTTGACTCTGCATTGTTGATAATCGATGCAGTCAGCGTCAGTTGGTCGTAGTTGACGCCAAAAGAATCGCGAAAGGTGGCACTAGGGCTGACCAGCACTGGGGAGGCATTTTCAACGTAGGTCGCCGATCCGGAACCTAGATCGACATCGATACCAAGCGATTGAACTGTACCGGAAATGAGATACTGTCCAATGCTGCCGTAGTCGGAATAGCCTAGCGGCGGATTCAGGGTCGGATTGCCAAAGCTGGTTCCATCTACGCTAATAAAATAGGTTCCGGCAGTTAGGTTAAGGTTGGCAAAATTGGCTCGAAGGCCCGCGGGGCTGGACGTCGCGATCAGCGCGCCCGCTGCGTCGTACAACTTGGCTTCGACATCTAAGTTTGCGCCTTGGTTGTTCGCCCAGGCAGTGCCGTAGAATGCCTTTTCAGTGGTCCGATCAAAGGTCCCTCTGGAGTTCGCGATCCAAGTCTCTGAAATGTATGGATCGATTGTTAAGTTGACTGTTCCGCCACCCGTTTCGAATCGAACAAAGTCGAGATCGTTGCGAGTTTGAATTGTGCCGAACAACGAAACATCGATAAGATTTGGATCAGCGATATTGCGATTCAAATACTCAATCTGCGTTGCCGAGTTGATTGCGCCGCCATGGTCGTCTGGTATCAAACCAAAACCGTTGAAGCTCGTGATAATGGATATGTCATCCGCTCCTCGCCCGAAGTTTGCAGCGGTCCCGACGTTATTTGCCCCGAAGTACTCACTCCTGTCCCATGTGGTCACGTTGGAGTAGTAACCGCCGACGCCCATGATGGGCCCCCAACTATTCTCGCCAGTTCCATGGCCGTTGTAGTAGGCAGCATTGGGTTGCGATGGATGGCTTGCGTTTGTGCCGTCATGGTCGAGGCCGAGTGTGTGACCCACTTCGTGCGAAATGGCGGCAGCCACACTGACTTCGGTTGTATTAAAAATGAAGCAAGGGGTATCGGTCGCGCGCGCCGCTTCATAGTTCCAATTGAAGCTGTTGATGAAAGCGAATCCGCCAGCTCCACTGGCGGCAAAGTTATCGACTGTCATGATGGCTCGCATGCCCCAAGCCGTGTCCGATCCGCCTGTGTTGACGAGAGCCGCCTCGCCAGGATCTTGGGTTGTAACATTCACATCGAAGGGGGCAAAGTCTGTGGCAACACGCTGCCATATGCCTTGGATTCGCGTTAACTCAGCGTTGGTAAACGAGGCACCGTTACCATCTGGGTCGTAGGCCGGTGAAATAATTGTTGCGATATTGTAGCCCGTATTCCATGACGTCCCGAAGGTTGTGGCACCATTAAAATCGAGATAGATTGTCTTTGATGCGGTAGGACGACTGTGCAAAAGAAATGTATCGGCAAGTGGAGCTTGTGCAGGTTGGGCATTATTATTCTGTGACGCGTAGTGCTCGCGATCCCACTGCACCAGTTCAAGCGGTTCAAGCGGGATGTCCAAAGGATCAAAGCCTAAATCGGAGGCTAAGAGTGACCTCTCGCAAAGTCGTTCAACAATTCGAAGCCGCTTGTGATGTCGGAAATGACAAGCTTTGTTCATGTTTAGACTCCACATAAATAATTAGCACGACTATCCAGTGTTTTGCACTTTAACCACCAGCCGCACCACTCTAACTGGAGTTAGCCTGGTAATCAATGGAATGGACTGTCGCTGAAAGGGGCCAATTCGATAATATTTGTACTATCTACTTGCTCCCGCGAGCTTTTGCGATCTGTAAGATATAGGGACGGTGAGGTCCACAAATCGCAGTGCCTATCTAGAATGGCGTGGAAATCGCCTAAAAATATGGTCGTTGGTGATCTAATGCTTATTGGCGTCTGCCGTCGTTAGCCTGATGATAGATCGCGCCTAACAGTTCTGGGCTAGGCGAATCGATTCGAACGGTCTCTTCACGGCCCCCGGCATCGCGAACAATGCAAGTAATTTGAGAAACACCTGGCACAGGCCCAATTGTTTTGGTCACGGCAGGCTGACTCTCGGGGCTTTGATGGGACGCGAGAGTGTTGAACCCTACAGCGGGCAGGACAGCCGCTAGGCCGCCTGTCGCTTGAGCATTTAACAACTGAGCAGGCACACTTTGTGGAGAGCGATTGTCGCTGAACAAATGGTTGAGTTGCAATCGCTCGGTCTGCGCATACACGATGGCGGCGGCCGCATAAATGCCTTCGTCACCCGCTGCGTCCGCTGCGTTGCAGACTCCGACCAAACGGCCTTGATGATCGAACAGCCCACCACCGCTACGACCGACTGCGGGCGCGCCGGCGATTTCGACATTGGGGGCACCCATGTAGCGGTTAATGCTTTTTATTTGAGTATCGCGGCGAGTTGGATTTTCGCCATGATCGCAGCCAAAGCTGAAGGCGGGCTGTCTGACAGCGAGCGTTTCGGCCTGAGGAAGAAGTGGCACAGGTTCGATCGCAAACGGTAACTTGAAACTGATCAGTCCGATGTCTACGTCACCCGCATCGGCTCTGAAGTCGATCAATTGTGCGGGCACGTTGATCGGTTGTGATCGACCTGCGAACAGATCGATGGTCAATTGCGAGTGGGGTTTCATTTCACGGAACAGATGGCCGCAAGTCAGTACAAGGGCTTCGTCACCATGGACATCAATGACTGTGCCAGTGCCATATGCTGTAGAGTTTTCTTCGTCCACTCGGATACGCACGGTGGCCGCCTCAGCCCGCGAGATGGCTTTCTGAAGATCAATCGGTGCTGCGTTTCTACTAATAGGCCGCGGCTGAATGGGCTGTTGCGATGGTTGCTGCGATGGCTGTTGCGATGGTTGCTGAGTGGGCAGAGACGACATCGGTTCCGGCTGACGGGACGGCGAGGGTGCAGGATCGACTTGAATGACTGGCAACGAATTTGAAACCAATTGGTTTGAAACGAGTTGGTTTGTGGTTGAACCGAGTTTTTCAAATTTCTCCGCAATCGCTTGCGACGGTGAAGTGATCGCGGAGCTAGTTGCGGCGGCCAACATCGGAAACGCGCCGACAGGCGATTGGCCTCGAACGGTGATGCCTGAATCGGGTGTCAATGTTGATGGTGCAGCGGAACGCCACTTTTCGGCTTCGACCGCCGGTTCAGTGCGTCCGAATTGAGTGGACGATGGTGCGAGCATCCGAGGCGCGTCGGGCTTGGAGATCGAAGTGGTTGATGTGTTTGCGTTGGAAGCAAGGAGCAGCTTAGCCAATCGCGGTAGAATCTTGTCGTAGGGGGCCGCGCCTACGATGCGGTCAACTTCTTTCCCGTTTGAAATAAGTATGAGGGTCGGTAGCGATTCGATGGCATGCTTTCGAACGAGCGACGGTTCTTGTTGGGCGTTGATTGTTCGAACATTCCAACCTTCGGTTTTAAGTTTCTCGAGAGCTGGTTGTAGTTGTCGGCAGGGCCCACAGTTTTCAACTGTGAACT
>JANNNN010000771.1:0-4350 GCA_031398555.1 Planctomycetia bacterium
ATGGCTGATGTGCGACCACTTTGCTGAGAACGAGGATAGCGAAGAAGACTCCAAAAACCACCGCGAGCCACCAAGCTTCGCAAAAACCATTGCGTTGATCGCGTTCCTGGATCTCAGCCTCAGTTTCGATAATGTTGTCGCCGCAGTTGCTTTCGCCCGAACCAATATTTACCTAGTCTATTTGGGCGTAACGATTGGCATCATCACGCTGCGACTGGTGGCGGGCTACTGCATCAAACTACTCGAAAAACACCCCTGGCTTGAACACACGGCCTTTTTGCTGGTTGGCTTTGTCGGAACGTTGCTTTGCGTAGAATTGCTGTGGGAGACTTATGTTCGACAAGAACTCCCGGTTTTTGGTTACGCAATTATCCACGAGGAGCACGCGAATGCCGAAATGGGTGGACCTTCACATTTTCATATTCAAAAACCGGTCAAGTTCGGCGGGATTTTCTTGATCCTCATCGGCCACATGATCTATGAAAAATACCCTGCTGTGAAAAAGATATTCCGGCCAGTGGTTTTAGTATTTCGAAGTCTGTTTGCGTTCATTGCACGATCCATCAATACCGTTTTTGGAATCATCACCTTGCCTGTGCGCCGTCTGTTTAGGGCAGGCAGCCGCAAGCCGGTTTAGTAAGATAAACGCCTCGCGTCGAATCCTGTCGCTCTCCCCGGATTACCGGGGCGAGGGAGCAAAACAAACTGCGGTCGATGTAGGTAAACTTTGAGGCCGAGTCGACTGCTTCGCGAAGGCAAAACATCGATCTCGGCCGAGTTGTCTAACATCTTCGAGCGGCTTGGCAGCTTCTCGGCCCTTTGGCAGGTTAGGCTGCAGAAGCTCAGCGGAGGCCGCGGTCTTGGTCGTTTCCTTTCGACCAGTCGCCAGCGACTACTTCTCACTACACGTTCTGGTAGCTTCCCAAAGATGTCCCAGTGTGCGAGACCGGGGCAGGTCGTACCGGCTTTTGACCACGGGAAGCAGCCGAATCAGGCCGTTCATCGTTTCCAGCGCCAGCACCCAATTTCAGGAGTTCGGTGGCCATGCGAGACAGTTCGGCAGCAGCTTCCTGGCTACTGCAAGCTCCTTGCGTCGTATGGTGGGCTGCCTGAGCAACGGAGGTGATGTTTTGAGCAATCTCCGATGTCCCTTTGGCGGCTTCCGCGACATTTCGGCTCATCTCGGTAGCCGTCGCTGTTTGTTCCTCGACCGCGGATGCGATCGTATTGGAGAGGTCATTGATCTGGCCGATGATATCGCTGATCTGCTTAATCGATTCGATGGCACCCGCTGTATCCCCTTGGATGGCCTCGATCTTGCGGCTGATATCTTCAGTGGCTTTAGCAGTTTCCTTGGCCAGTTCCTTGACTTCATTGGCGACGACAGCGAATCCTTTGCCAGCTTCTCCGGCTCGGGCTGCCTCAATCGTGGCGTTCAATGCCAGTAGATTGGTTTGCTCAGCGATGGACGTGATGACCTTGATCACCTTACCGATTTCCGCACTGCTGTCCCCTAACTTGGAGACGGCAGTGTTGGCGGTAACGGCTGTGGTAACCGCTACTTGAGAAACGCGGGCCGATTCGCTGGCACTCTTAGCGATTTCGCGAATCGCGGAGTTCATCTCCTCGACGCCAGTAGAAACGACCTGCACATTCTGGCTTACCTGCTCCGAAGCGGCTGAGACGACGTTGGCCTGAGCTGACGTCTCTTCCGCGTTGGATGCCATTTGCATGCTGTTGGCTGTGAGTTCTTCCGCCGAGGCTCCGAGCGTGGTTGCGCTGTCGTTAAGCTGTCGGAGCATCTCCTGGAGCCGATGGCGTCCAGCGACCAAGCTGGTCACATCGGTTGCATACTCCACAATTTTATATGGCTTGCCGTTGCAGTCTATGATCGGGTTGTACGAGGCCTGAATCCAAATTTCCTTCCCTCCCTTTCCTAACCGCTTGAACTCGCCAGATACTGACTCGCCGCGCCCCAGCTTGGTCCAGAATTCTTGGTAGCTGGAACTGTTCTTCTCGGCGTCATCGACAAAGCGATGGTGGTGACCTCCCTTGATCTCGTCAAGCGTAAAGCCAAAGGTCTTAAGGAAGTTCTCGTTGGCAGTGATGACCGTGCCGTTCAAATTAAGTTCAGTCACCGCCTGGACCTTGCTGATCGCCGCAATCTGACCAGTGAAATCAGCGTTGCGTACCTTCTCGGCAGTAATGTCGGTAGCGTATTTCACGACTTTGAACAGTTTCCCATTCGAGTCCGTGATCGGGTTGTACGAGGCCTGCATCCATATATCCTTCCCTCCCTTTCCGAACCAATTGAACTCGCCAGCCACAAACTCGCCGCGATTCAGCTTCGCCCAGAACTCCCTGTAGCCGGAGCTTTGTTTTTCGGTTTCGCTGACGAAGCGGCTGTGGTGACCTCCCTTGATCTCGTCAAGCGAGTAGCCCAACGTCGTAAAGAAGTTCTCGTTGGCAGAGATGACCGTGCCGTCCATCTTGAATTCGCTCACCACCAGGGCCTTACCGATCGCCGCAATCTGGCCACTATAGTCGGCATTCAGTTCTTCCTGTTGGCCCAGTTTGTCGACTGTCACATTCAAGGCGGACGCAATCGCTCCCAATTCGTCCTTGGAGACGTAGGAGTGCTTCTTGCTAAAATCTCTCTTTGTAATGGCCTCGAAAATGGTGATCGTCTCGCTAAGTGGTTTGACTATTATCCTTGTCAGCAGCAATCCCAGAGCGATCGCAAGGCACGTGGCCATTGCGCCCGCAGCGAGAATCCATTTTTGGGCGGTCTCGCCTCTTTGCTTGGCTTTGACTTGGGATTCCTCCATGAGCTTGAGTTTAGTCGCGATCAGCTCGTCGAAATTTATATCCAGTTCGTCAGCGATGCTCCTAACTTCTTTCAGTCCAGTAGCAGCTTCTTCGCCCTTCCCCTGACGAGCCAATTCGACCAGATTGTCTTGTTTGGAACGGAGCTGATCAAACCTCTGGAGGGCTTCCGAGGCCAACTTTTTAACCGCATCGAGTACGATGGTATCCGAATACTTCGTATAACGTTCACGGAATGAGGCATCATACTTGCGAATAGCTTGAACCCGCTTTTCGACGGCCTCTGGCGAATTGTCGATAATCGCGCTGCGAAGCTCGCGAGCAATCCGCAATAAGTCACCGTTGGCCTCTTGAAGATTGTTGATCCCCTGGGCATGCTTCTCATACAATTTGAGCTGGCCGTTAATGTCTGCGACCGTCGATAGGCCGAAGTAGCCCACGATGACCACTAAGGCGGCCAACGCGGTGCAAGAGAATAACAGTTTTGTTCGGATTCTAAGATTTACTAGCGTTCGCATAAGGTTCTTTAGTGAAGTTTTCGAAACGGATTAAATGTTAAGGGGAAGAAGTCTTAATTCGGTTCAGGAATCCGATTATTCGCGATGACCCTTGCAACGCGACGCATCCACGTTTCCCGTAAAGTGTTCGTGACGCGGAAGTCTAGCTTCGAATTCACTTCCAGAAACTAATATTTTCGGATTAAGTAGTTTATTCGGCTTGGTAAAATAACTTCGACACTAAAACAGGGTAGCTCGCTTTGCTCGCAACCCTGGGCTGTATGACGCAACTCGTTCAGAGTATTGCTGTTAAGTCAGCAGTCTCGGCTGGCTACCGGTTATAACGATTCAGTGGTTGCTCGATCCCGAGCCGATAGCACACACATCAAAGTTGCCGCCTAATCCGATACGGGCGCTAGCCACTTAGATAAGGTCACGTGATTGTCCAACACCGACAAGGTACTACTTTATATCGCGCGGTGAGACTTATCGATGAAGAATCGATTTTAGCTTGTGCAGTTTATGTGGAATTGAATCCTATCCGAGCGGGAATTGCGCGCAGACGATCGAGGATAGCCCATTCACATCAGCTCAATTGCGGCTAAAAGTGATTGTAGGCGCTGTTGAGGGATCATGGATACCACTAAAGGCGTCTAAGCCCGAGGGGCTGGTATAACCCTCGCCGGTGGTGAAACCACCGGTTACTTGAGCGCAGCAGTGTTAGACCTGAAGGGTCGACAGAACCAATTCTCGCGCCACGTTTCACAACCTTTTCATCAACGCACAAAAACAACGCTTCCGTCGACCCTTCGGGTCAACGGTATCCAGTGTCCTCCTCACCGGTGGTTTCACCACCGGCTAGTGGAGCGTCAAGATCAAATCTTAGGATCAGCCGGAGTGCGCTACCGAGAGCGTCCCGCTGAGAAACTTCGAACGGATAGTTGTTAGTGCAGTGGTTCAGTCTTATCAGCCGGAAGGCGTTAGAGAGCGTCCCGCTTACGATAATGGTCGTTACGTTAGTTTAGAC
>JANNNN010000085.1:0-3381 GCA_031398555.1 Planctomycetia bacterium
CCGAAGTCGAGCAAATGCCGCTGTCGGATGTGGTTTCGATTGCCGCATTCTTTTGGGATCTGACTCGAACCGGACTTGAACACAAAGCTTTTCGCTTGCAAGCCAGTAAGATCGGTAAGGCGATTTGTCTACGATTAAAGAATGGCGAAAAGCTTCAGCACAGTCACGAGCTTATTGACGCAAGTTGCTTTTGCTCCGGTCGCGGTTATTGGCAGAATGGTTACGAATTTCGTCAACCAGCCTGGGCGGCAGAGCTTTCGAAGACCGAACCCAAGGTTGCCGCAGCCTTCATTGGCTGGGTGACCGGCTCTAGTTACCCAGGTAGGTCGCTAATCAAGTTCAAACCCTTAGTCGATATCTTGCGAGAGGCAGCAAGAACTGAAAAAGATCCGTTCTATCGCTATCGCTTCGAGCAAGTTGTGTTGTCGGCGAATGAGGCAATCGCGGAATACAGTCGCGGCCAAAGCTCTCCGGGAAGGATGGGCTCCTTCATTGATTTAATGGGCGATGATGATGACGATGACGAAGTTGATGACAATTGCCAATGCCCCGATTGCCGAGCCGAACGAGCTCGAGAGGCACGAGCGAATCGGTCAAAGTCTAAGGACAAAGGTAACAACACGCAGCGTCAGCCATTACTCGACTTGGACTACGACAACGAAGAAGATGAGGACGATTACGAAGACGATGATGGTTTCAAGTCGGATTTTGACGGGTCCCCCAGTGCCGAGATGCAGACGATTCTTAAAAGAATCGCGGCCAAAATAGGACCGGGTCGCATGGAGGAGTTCGACGAGGCGATGGCGGTAGCCGCCAGCAAAGCCGAGAAGGAAGAACATCCGGCGATTATGATGGCGCACATCTTTAGAGTATTCGAACGGTTCGGCCTGCAGCCAGAAGACGCGGATGCGTTTTTTCAAATGATGCGTGGGCAAACGTTTACAGAGGAAGAATTTCCCGCCGCGCCACAGCCGCCATCCATGACCTCAGAGGAACGAAAAGCCGCTGACAAGAAACGTCGCCGTGAGCTTGAGAAGAAAATGAAACGTCGATAGCAGAGCGTCATACCGTAGCTCAGACTGCTAGCCTGAGTTTTGCATTGAGAGGCTCTCAACAAGGAATTCCAAATGAGCAAAAATATCGCGGACCTATACAATACGCTCGGAGTTGCGGCCACGGCTTCGTCGGATGAGATACGAAGCGCCTACCTCGCCCTCGTACGTCTTCACCCGCCCGATGCCGACGCTGACAAGTTTCGCGAAATTCACTCTGCCTATCAAATGCTGAGCGATCCGCTGATACAAGCTGCGGCTATGATGAAAATGATCGATCCGCCCAACCTGGAAGCAATCGTGGCTGACGCTGAGAAGGCAATTTGTAGACTCCCTAAGCTCACTCTACTCGCACTCGGCGACGCCGATTAAACTGCCCCAATGTTATGAATGATCAAGCCATGCACAACGATTTCGACTCCCACAATACAACGCCCAACGACAATACCGCCTCGGCTGTGTCCGAAGAAGTTCCCGCCGTAGGAATGCTGGGAGCGATTGATATTGTCGAAGCGTTCACAGCCCTCCGGCAAGAATTAAAGTTGCAAGTTCGCAGTGGCCGTGAAACACAACAAGCACTCAGTGATGGTTTGCAACGCATCGAACAGCGGATCGCGACTGCACAGGCAACGCCAGCTGGTGCACAGTCTTCGGAAAGTCGTAAGCTCGCTGAGGCGATCGCCGACATCGATGAAAACTTGCAACGGGCGGTTGAATCACTCACCAAGAATTTCACAGCCCAGAAAGCTTTGCCAGCCTGGCTTACAAGTTTTGACGCTACCGTCGCGCAGGCATCTTGGCTAGCACGATACTTGGCCACTAACACGATTACGGCGTTACGAAGAATACTCGAACAAGCGGAACAAGAAACGCTGGCTCCTGAAAAATCGCATAGCACCACCTTGCAAGGATTCGAGTTGCTAATGACCCGGGTGCGTCGGCAAATGCAACAAGCGGAAATCGAACGCGTCGATGTTCTCGGCGAACCTTTTGACGCTGAGATCATGAATGCTATCGACATGATCGACGCACCGACAGTTGCAAAGGCTCACGTGGCTGAACAATTGCGACCCGCCTACCGTTGGCGAGGAAACCTATTGCGGTATGCTGACGTGCGACTTGCCAAATAGTACTGCTGCGCAGTAGTGTCGCCTTTTGCTCCGCAAAAGTAGCGAGCATTAGAGAAGATAGTTCGCGTTAACCTGCGTTTGCAGACCACGCTACTTTCGCGGAGCGAAAGGCGACACTATCCACCCCCGAAGATGCCACTCTCCGCAAAAGTAGCGCCGACAGTTCCATCCAACGTTGTAGAATTAGCTTTATAGAATTCAACTAACTGCGTCAAAAAACACTAACTTCGTCAAAAATACACTTGAGGTTCAACTATGTCCGAAAGCAATTCTCCAATCATCGGTATCGACCTCGGAACGACGAACAGTGTCGTAGCGGCCGTGATTGACTGCCGTGTGCAAGTGATCGAAGAAAACGGTGAAGCGATTCTGCCATCGGTCGTGGGCATGACCATGGACGGAAAACTGATCGTCGGTCAGACCGCCAAAAACCAGTTGGCCGCGTTTCCGGACCGCACCATTTCGTCCGTCAAGCGACGCATGGGACAAGCCGTTAAGCTAAAGATGGCTGACCAGGAGTTCACACCGCAGGAACTGAGCGCGATGATTCTTCGCCGCCTCCGAAGCCGCGCCGAAGCGAAGCTTGGCGTTGAAGTAACTCGAGCGGTGATTACTGTCCCTGCTTTCTTCGATGAAGATCAACGCCAAGCCACTCGCGAAGCTGGCCAACTCGCCGGATTGACCGTCGAACGCATTATCAATGAACCCACCGCGGCTAGCGTCGTGTATCACCCGACAACCAGTGAACGTCGCCACGTGATCGTCTACGACCTGGGGGGCGGTACGTTTGACGTGTCCATCGTTCGACTGGAAGCCGGTGTTGTCGAAGTATTAAGCAGCAAGGGCGATACGCAACTTGGCGGTGATGATTTCGATCAACTGCTAACCAAGTATGTCTCCGACGCGTTTCTAACGGAGCATAATGTCGATCTTATGGGACGAAGCACGACACGCTGGCGGTTGCTTCAGGCCTGCGAACGTGCGAAGTGCGAACTCTCATTCTCCAGTTCAGTCCGCATTTCGGAAGAGTTTATTGCGACCGTCGATGGCCAGCCGGTCAATCTTGATATGGAAGTAACGCGAGAGGAATACGAAGACCTGATCTCCGCCCAAATCGAACGCACGATCGGCTGCGTTGACGACGCCATTCGCGAATCCGGACTAGCGACCAGCCAATTGGATGAACTGATCTTGGTCGG
>JANNNN010000196.1:0-4359 GCA_031398555.1 Planctomycetia bacterium
GGCTAACGCCTTCCGGCTGATAAGTCACTTGTAAATTCGAGTTCGATTTGTAAACGGGACGCTCTACACTGCCTCGGCGCGATTAAATTAGGCCAAACCGGTCGTTTTACGCCAAATCCATTCACTTGTAAGTAACCCAAAAGAGCTAGCCACAACCGCCACTTGCTCCAAGACGGCGTAATAGCCGAGTTTGTGATCAGGAAGAAGCCGCGTTTTCTCTTTAGATCAGCAAGATGGGAACGCTCTCGCCATCGCCATCGCGGCGTTCCCATTCTCGGCGAATCTCTCGCAATCCATACGCGCACATCTCGAATTGATCGCTGAGCCTTTGCAGCAAATCGTTGGTTGCCTTCGTCTCTTCCGAACGAATAGAACCAGCGATCCGATAGGCACGCTTGCCCTGGGCGCAGTAGCTAACGAACTGATCCTTTTTATCTGGGGCTTTCATATCGCGAAGAGCTTCAGGATAGACACCTGTCCAAAACAAAGTGTAATCGCCGATGTGACGATGGACTTCGCGACGGGCTTCTCCCACTCGCATCTCCGCCTCAGCGACCATCACAACCACTTCGACGGCGGGTTGGCCGTTCAGTTGCCGGACACGATTCATCGCGTCAAAACGCGAGAATCGTACGAGGAGGCTGCTGATGTAGTCCACGAGCTGCGTGTCGACTACTCCCAACTGCGAATGAAAAACGTGTTCGCTAAGGCCAGTAAAAAAACGGTCCAGCGTTAGCTCAGTGTCGTCAGTACCCATGCGGCAATCCTCATAGAAGAGTTGATTACCCTACCACCATCTTCCACGTTAATTATACGCCATGGTCTTTGTCAAGGCTAAGAAATTTTTTTTCGGTAAGTCGAAGAGCGCGGAATTTGAGCGACTTGTCGCGGAAATACGTCCAAACGGTAATTGAGTTTGGCGTTGTGAGACTAGATAAACTACTGAGCCTTCGGCCCGAAAACACAATGGTAGTGGCACTACCAACTGCAAAGTTTCTCAATGGCTGCCGCCGAACCATCGCGGAGCCAACCGTCCAGCTGGGCTTGCTCCTTCAGTTGCTGGCCTCGCAAAGTCGAGACAGCGATGAACTGGCAATCGACCTCGGGCAATGCAGTCATGTCGCCCCACAGTTTCTCGAATTGCGAAATCGGGAATGTGTCCTCTTGGCCGTTACCCCAACGTTTTTTCACATCCTTTAATGTGATGTACGTTGGCATACGGCGACCTAGCCGACGGATTGCTTCATCAACTAGCTCCTGATTGTCGAGCATCCCGCGCGACAGCCCAAAGACCTCTAGCAAGCGGTCGATATCGATCCAAGTGGTCATCGAATTGTAATAGGACAATTTGAATTCATCCTCTTCGTTGGGCATCGCGAGTCCCTCGACTAATCGCACGCGGCCGTCAACGCGTGCCAACCCGCCCCCGCGATCTTCAATGCGACGAGTAATGACTTCAAACGACAAACAAGCACCGCTCGTCATATGCAACGCAAGGACGTGCGGATCAATTGCAGCGCCTAATGTATCGACGTTGTGCAGCAACAAGTAACGCAGGCCAGGTTGATCGCGCAGCAGTTTCTGCATGACACCGTTCCGCAGCAGATTCGGCACTTCGTACCAGTGACCGACTGGATGTAAACACTGCATCGGTAAGTTGTCGACGTAATCGTTGGCTTCGCCGGCTGAAATGGCCCAGTTCAATAGGGCTGCACGAACACTTTGTCGCATCTTCTCTTGTTGTTCATCGAGCAACTGCTGCGGCATTTCCTCCCACGCAAAATGAAGATCGCGGACCGTGGGAATCATTCGCTGCCCCACGCTCTTGCCTTGCGACACAATGATCGAGCCCGGATACTCAATCGAAGGAATTGAGTTCCGAACCGGTGCGTCAGTCATATAGCCAGTTGTGATGATATGTGTCGGGTACTTTCCATACACTTCACCAATATGTCGGCTCTTGGCCAAATGCACATCAAGAAAAGTGCGGTGCTTGCCGGCCATCTTGCAAAACGGATGCAGAGCTTTGACTACCCCGGCACCTTGCGTCCAGCGGCTTCCGACGCCAGCGGCCAGCGTCAGCACCGCGACTTGACCTTTTGCCAAAGCATCTTCGGCCGTCTTGACTAAGCCCTTCGGTGGAGTCCGCCGAGCATCAACGATGTCATCTGGATAAACATCTTCAATCTTCGCTGTCGCTGGTAGTCGATTTTGAGACAGTCCCAAACGACCGCCCAGCAGATCTTCTCGAATATGCAAATGAGCGATGCGATCAAAACCATTGTCCGCCAGCAGCGATTCAACCGTTACGCTTGCATCCGTTTTCTTGTGGGCTACGCCGGGCAAAATCCGTTCCAGCAAGCGTTCAGCCAATTCGTTGTCACCTTGTTCGTTGTTCCTGCACAATTGACCAACACGTTCCAGCTCTCTACGCCTCGAAGGGCTGAGCGACTGAATATCTTGACGCAATAGGGCTGGTACGATTAATTCGTAGTAGCCTCTCGGCATCGACGTGTCGGACTTCAGTTCAGCAGTTGTTCCGGCGTCGTTAATTGCGAACTCGTAAACGACAGGGTCCATCGCAAACGGCAGACTATTCTCTAGCTCGCGTTTGGTACGCAACATTGTCTGCTCGAGCCACGCGGAAGCTTTCAATTTGCAAGCTGGCGCAAACAGGAAACCCATTCCGCCTCCCGCCATTCCACCCAACATCCAGAAACCCCAAAAGTCAACTCCATATTTTGCCTTACACTGCTCGATCAGTGACTCTGTGTAGCGATTCGAGCACCATGGAATAATCTTTTGCAGCGGTTCAGCAAAGTTGCGATTGGTCAATTTCCCAACTTGCTCGATGTCACCCTTCTGAAGTGCAGCCGATATCTCATCAAGCACCTGAAGTGCTTCGTGTCGCGCCTTCCATTCGTCTCCGCAACGCAACAAATACTTTTCCGTAACCATTTCCAAGATCGGCCCAACGTTCTGAGCCATTCCACCATGCACCAAGACCAGCGAATCTTGTAGCAGTTGACGCGCCTCGGGGGTGATCTCATCGCGTGTGTAAACATGATGTCTCGGCAGCAATCGACCGCGACTGATACCGAACTCTGGGTCGTTCTCTTCCGCGACGGATCCAGTAATCAACTTGATGCCCGGCCACACGCCACCCGAATCCTGCCAGCCGCCGCCTGAACCACCTAGCCATTCGCCGAGTATTGCCCGGGCCGCCACAATGCGTCTGTCGTCTTCTGAAAGCGCGCCCGTTAGCTGCGATACTTGCCCAGTCGCCCGCATACAAATCGCAATCAACGAGCCGAGCAGATTGGTTGAAACCGCCAACCGAGAACCTTTGGGAATATCATTCACGCGGCTGACAATCTCCAAACCGCGCCCCGGTCCGACCAACTTGGTAAGCACCGCATCGATCCCCAAATCGCACCCTTCCATTCCGGGTGGAACCAAACCGGAAGCTATCACTGCTGCTTTCAATAAGCCGAGATAGTCCCGCGCGAAGTCATACACTTCGCTGATCGTGCGAATATCGGCTGTAACATCGAGATCGATACTCGTCAGCCTCAGCACAGGTTCGTCGATGACTCGCAGCGCCGATTCAATCGGAGGCTCAGGCGCCTTGTGGCGTCCATTGACGGCCAAGTTGATCGATGCGTTGATAACTTTCGCACCCTCAGGAAAATCCATCCCGAGAAAAAAAATGTCGCTCCATCCACTATGTGAGAAATCCATCCGCACGCTCGTCCGTTCACGCAGCACCCGAAACTGGCCGTTAGCATCTGGAACCAACAAGTCTGGGCAAACTCGCAGTGGCAAGTCCTCAGGATGTCCCGTTCGAAACATCCACTGATTCCCCTTCACGGTGCGAACACTTTTGCGAACTTGATCCGCTAGTGTTTGAAATGCAAGTCGATGGTAAGCCGTAGCGAGCGCGCTGGACAACGTAATGCTCGGTCCGCTTTTCTCTTGTTCCGTCAAAAACTCGCTAATCGCTTCGTTGAATCTTCGTGAAAGCAGGTTCTCGTAGCCCACAAATGGAATCACTCCGCACTCGCGGCTTTTTAGTTCACGTGGCAGATGGAACCGATGAATGGCGTAAAGAAAGAACAGCCCACGGACGCGCTGGTACAAATTGTCGGAATCGCGGCGAAACAAATCCAGTTCCGCACAAATGGTCATCAACTGGTCGCGCGATAGCGACGCGCAGTGCTCGTCGAGCGACTGGTTGCGGACTGCCGGATCATCCGCACAGATAATCTCAATCAAAGCTGTTCGCGGGACAGTCGTTTCGACTTTTGAATTGGTTTCTAACATTTTTCGTAACGTAGGATGGGACCATTGTCCCGTCCA
>JANNNN010000203.1:0-1372 GCA_031398555.1 Planctomycetia bacterium
AGTTCAATCACGCGCCAGCTCAACTGACAATCAATACCGGTAACGGCATTCCGGGTCGACCGAGCATGGGGGCATGGTTGAGTTATGGACTTGGCAGTGAAGCGGATGACTTGCCAGCCTTCGTCGTCTTGAAAAGCGGCGATAGCCTCAGCGGTGGCGCGGCGATGTGGAGTTCGGGGTTCTTGCCGTCAAAAAATCAAGGCGTTCCGTTTCGAGGCCAAGGTGATCCGATTCTCCACACGTCAAATCCCAAAGGCTACGACCAGCAATCGCAGCGTGAGTCGCTCGATCTGATCGGTGAACTGAATCGCGTTCAGCTCGACAGAGTCGGTGATCCCGAGATTCAAACTCGCATCGAGGCTTACGAGATGGCCTATCGAATGCAAATGCGTGCACCTGAGTTAATGGATTTTTCAACGGAGAGCCAAGAGACGCTAGACCTTTACGGTGCCAAGCAAGGCGAAACTGGCAAGGGCTTTGCGAACAACTGCCTGCTGGCGAGGCGATTGGCCGAACGCGGCGTTAGGTTTATTCAAGTTTACCACGCGGGTTGGGATCATCATTCTGATGTGGCCGGCGGCTTGAAGGGAACTTGCAAAGCGACTGACCAAGCCTCTGCGGCTCTAATTGCAGACCTCGCACGTTGCGGGATGCTTGAAGATACTCTAGTAGTTTGGGGCGGCGAGTTCGGACGCACCCCGATGGTCGAAGCGAGCGCCGCCCTTGGGCGTTCACTTGGACGTGATCATCATCCTCAGGCCTTCACCATGTGGATGTGTGGCGGCGGTGTCAAGCAGGGCCACCAGTTCGGCCGCACCGATGAACTCGGGTTCCATCCGATCGAAGACAAAGTCGACGTTCGCGACATTCAAGCCACAATTCTGCACTTACTCGGCATCGATCACGCACGGCTGGGCTATGAATATCAGGGCCTTCGTTTCAGACTAACGGGAGTTGAAGAGCATCATCCGATCAAGGGGATCTTGGTGTAGGGAGCAACTACTTACGACCGCACTTATGAAACATAGAATCACTTTTTGCATCTGAAAGGAGTCTGTTGAACACCTGGCGATTCGGAGAGATTGAAGCATCTATATTCTAGCGTCACGGCAGAGGCTTACACGCCGTGCTGTGCCCATATCAAACCCTGAGTGCGATGTTGTCACTCTAGGATTCCTAGTAAACCCTAGTTGAGTACCGGGCGAGGGGATCGAGAGCCGCCTGAGTAATGAACTAATGCTTGTGATCTTCGGGTTGGGATTTGCGCACACCTTGGACTTCAATTTGAATATCATTCTTCTCGTCCGGTTTGATTTCCACGGACAGCCCCGATGTTGCATAGGAACCGTAACGACGGTCGACAACTCCGATA
>JANNNN010000212.1:0-6542 GCA_031398555.1 Planctomycetia bacterium
GACCAAGCGGCAAGTCGCAACGTGCTTCGGTTGCGGTTGGATAATCGCAAAGATGAACACTTTCTCGGACCCGCCCTTGAACTGGTTCCGTTAATGTCTTCCACATCGTTTCAGCCAAAAACGGAACGTACGGCGCAATTAATTTTGAAATCGTCAGCAGCACTTCGTAGAGCGTCCAGTACGCATCGGCTTTGTCTTGACTTTCCTGAGCGGTCTCTTTGCCCCAGTAGCGATTGCGACAACGACGCACATACCAATTACTCAGTCCATCGACGAGTGCGTTGAGTTGTTGACAAGCTCCGAAGCTATCGTATCGATCCATTCGCTGGACGACCTCATCCATGGTGATCGCTAGTTCACTGAGAATCCACCGATCGATTTCGCTGCGATCTTTTGCAGCGCGATAAGTGGCTGCGCGAGCGAGTTCACTTGGGTCAAGTTGATCTAACTCGCCAACGATCTCGGCTGGTCCAGCGAACTTGTCGATTTCGGCATAGATGCTAAAGAAGCTAACTACGTTCCAAATTCGTAAGATGAACTCGGGGATGCTATCGCGGATTGCTCGTTCACTATAAATGATTGAGTTCCAAGGAGCTTGGTTGGCAAAGAAATACCAACGCAGCGCATCCGCACCGTACTTGTCAAAGATCTCATTGGGACTGCGATAATTTCGCAAGCTCTTCGACATCTTGCCAGTCTTGGAAACATAGTCAGCGCCGAGCGCCGTTTTAGCTTCCTCCTCTGTCAGGAAACGTTGCTTGCCATCTTTGCTCTCGTACCACTCGGCCAGCATCAACCCGAGCACGATGCAATTGCGAAACGGATGCGGAAAATCAACCGCCGCCGACATCTGGCAGCTGGTTTCGTCAGAAACCGGACTCTTTGAATCGCTGCCGAGTTTACTGTCTGGATCGCTGCCGAACAACATCGTGCTGATCGCAAGTTGACTGTAAAACCAACCGCGGGTCTGATCGATGGCTTCGCTGATGAAGTCAGCTGGGAATTGATCCGCGAACTTCTGCTTGCCGGTATGCGGATACCCCCACTGGGCGAAAGGCATCGCACCGCTGTCGTACCAACAATCGATAACTTCCGTCACGCGTTGCATCCGAGCACCCGGCGCGAACGGCGAATCATAAGTGACGGCGTCGATGTAAGGCTTATGAACTTTCAAGTCCTCGACCAACTGGGGATTGGCCTTCTTGGCGGCGGTCCACATCTCGGTACCGGTGATGCCCGGTTTCTTGAGCAATTCAACGTACGAACCGATGGACTCCATTTTGCCCGTCGATTCGCAAACCCAGATCGGCAGCGGCGTACCCCAGTAACGTTCGCGTGACAATGCCCAGTCAACGTTGCTTTGCAGGAAGTTACCAAAGCGTCCGTCGCGAATATTCTCCGGCGACCAACCGATCTTGGCATTGTTCTCGAGCATTTTGTCGCGGAACTGCGTCGTTCGGATAAACCAACTTTCGCGAGGATATTGGATGAGCGGGTCCTGCTCGGCTCGCCAACAAAACGGATAGTCGTGCAAGTACTGATCGAGGAATAGTAACCGACCGCTTTCCTTCAATTGTCGAATGATCGCTCTATCGGCGTCTTTGACCCAAACACCTTGATGTTCAGGAACAACTTCGGTGAATTTTCCATCGGGGCCGACCGCGCACAGCAACTCGATTTTGGTCTCGAAGCGTTTCTGTTCATCGATCAACAACTCATAGTCGACTTCACCGAACGCGGGTGCGATGTGGACTAGGCCGGACCCGCTATCGAGTGTTACGAAGTTGGCCGCAACGACACGCCAGTAGATTTTCTGTGTCTTGCCGGGTGCTGTGCCTTCCGCGTCGCTTAGTTCTCCCACTGTCTCGGCCATCGAGCGACTGTAGTAAGCCATCGGCGGTTGATAGTGCTTACCGACCAGTTTGGCTCCTTTCACGGTGCGGACTACTTTCCAAGTTCGTTTCATCTTTTCAGCGAGGCTTGTCACTAGCCCCGCGGCAACGATCAGTTGCTCGCCACTTTCTTCATCTGAGCAGTAAGCGTATTCGATGTCGGGATGCACGGCAGCGAACATGTTGCTGGGAAGTGTCCAAGGCGTTGTGGTCCAGATAACAAGCGAAGTTTTAAGTTCATCGACGAGTGGGAATTTTACGAAGACGCTCGGATCGGCAACTTGACGGTAACCCTGACCTACTTCGCCGGCAGAAAGCGCAGTACCGCCTTGAGCCCACCACCAAACGATTTTATGTCCTCGGTACAGCAAGCCTCGGTCGAAGAGATTTTTTAGCGACCACCATACACTTTCGACGTAACTTTGATGGTAGGTCACGTAGGCTTGGCTGAGATCGATCCAAAAACCGATGCGTTGGGTCAAGCGTTCCCACTCTTGCATATAGCGCCAAACACTCTGTTGGCATTTCTGGATGAAGGGTTCGATGCCAAAGCGTTCGATTTCGTCTTTGCCGTGAATACCCAGTTCTTTGCAAACTTCGACTTCAACGGGCAATCCGTGCGTGTCCCAGCCCGCTTTGCGTTCACAGCGATAGCCACGCATCGTGCGATAACGAGGGAAAAGATCCTTGATCGCACGAGTCAAGCAATGTCCAGGGTGCGGCATACCATTGGCCGTCGGCGGGCCTTCATAAAATACAAATGAAGGCGCATCCTCACGTTGCTCAAGACTCTTGGCGTAGATTTTGTTGTCTTTCCAAAACTGCAGGATCTGCTGCTCTTGTTCGGGAAAACGAATGTCGGTGCTTACGGCTTTGAACATCTTGTTTTTAGCGTTTGATGAGTGTTGCAGGTGGTCAGAATTGAAATCGCATTTCGCGAAGTCAACTCGCGGGTCACTACGTGGAAAATGATTTTCGCCATAGTTGCGGCTGAAACAAAGGCCACGACCGCGATTCCAGTGGTTCAACTGAGGTTTTTTTTGGCAATCCGATCCCGTAAGATGTTGCGTTTGGTTTATTCAGCCATCGACAGCCGAATTAAGGCTTTTTTTTGGCACTTGTTGGTTAAGCACGGTTTGAGAGGATTACTGCAACATGTCGTTCCCCGAAGATTTAGATAAATTTCCCCTTGCGCGGGGTGAAGATGAAAAAGAGCGTCCTCAGCCAGCTGACGAACCCGCAGATTTTGGCCCTGATCACGCCGATTTGATGGAAACAATGCATGGCACGATCGATCGCATGGGCAAAGACGGCACGACGCGCGGCGACTTGAAACTCCTCAGTCGGACGCTCCGGGAGTTGCGGTACGCTCTAAAAGTCTTTCAGCCTTACCGACGTAGACGCAAAGTCACCGTGTTCGGTTCGGCTCGCACCTCGCCTGCACAGCCTGCTTATCAGCAAGCGGTTGAGTTCGGTCGCGCGATGGCCGGTCAGGGCTGGATGGTGATTACCGGCGCAGGCGGCGGGATTATGGAAGCTGGCAACCTAGGCGCGGGTCGCGAAATGTCAATGGGTTTGAATATCCTATTGCCGTTCGAACAGCGAGCCAATGACGTCATCCATGGCGATCCGAAACTCGTCACAATGAAGTACTTTTTCACTCGCAAGTTGATGTTCGTGAAAGAATGCAGCGCCGTGGTCAGCTTACCCGGCGGACTGGGGACCTTGGACGAAACCTGCGAAGTTCTTACACTGCTTCAGACCGGCAAGCAAACCATGCTGCCCGTTGTCTTGTTGGATTCACCGGGTGGCGATTACTGGTCGCATTTCAACGAGTTCTTAACCAACACCTTGCTGGCCGACGGCTTGATCAGTCCCGAGGACAACGCGTTGTTTAAGATCACCGATAGCGTTCAAGGCGCCGTTGACGAAACGCTTCGATTCTATCGCGTCTATCACAGCATGCGGTACGTGGATAATACGCTCGTCCTCCGCGTTATACAGCCATTAAGTAACGATGACCTTGAGCAGCTCAACGAGACCTTTGCGGATATCGTTGTCGAAGGCAAAATAGAACAACTTCCCGCGCTGCCTGAGGAGGCGAATGAGCCCGAGTTGGCCAACTTGCCGCGCATCAAGTTGCGATTTAACCGACGCAATTTGGGGCGGCTACGGATGTTGATCGATGCGATCAACGACACGTGTCCCACGTGCAAAGTTTCAGCGACAAGTTGTTGATGGTCAACGTAGGATGGGACCATTTGTCCCATCCAAACTGGTTTGCAGTAACAAGCAATGCATGAAGCTCGGGACAAATGGTCCCAAGCTACTAATCCTCCGGCAGCGGTTTACCTTTGGTTTCTGGCAAGAAGAATACCACGACCAGTCCGAGGATAAAAACCAAACTTACCCAAGTACAGGCGTCACGGAACGCGCCGATCTTGGCAAGGGCTTTCGCAGCAGCATCGGCATTTTCAGGCAAGAGTCCCAAGGCCGACTTTTCCAAACCGGTCTTGAGCACCGCAAAAGTAAATGGTCCAGTGGCCGCAATGAATCGACCGACGTTGTAACAAAAGCTTGTTCCCGTACTGCGCAGTCGAGTTGGAAACAATTCGGGAAGGTAGATCGCGAAGCCGGCAAAAATTGCCAATTGAAAGAAGCCCATGATGCTGGCCATCCAAATATGTTCTACACCGTTGAAATTGCGGAAGTAATAAACGGTGGAAATTAACGCGCCAATGAAGGCTACCACAAAAGCTGGCTTTCTTCCAACACGCTGTGCCATGAACGAAAAGGCTAACATGCCAAAGAACGCGCCAAGGTTTTGTACGATGCCATTAAGACCTTTGTAATAGGCCACTTGACTGGCGATGTCGTTTTCGGCGACTCCTTTCTCTCGCAAGGATCGGCTAATCACATCGCCAACCAGTTCCGGCGAAAAGAAACCGATGCCCCACAAGCCAATCACACCCACGATGCACAACAACATCCCAAGAATTGCAGGCTTCTGCCACTTGCCGGTTCCCAGCAATGAAATGTAAGATCCGAACTCGACTCCCGTAACTCGACCTTCCTCTCTAGCTTTGGTCCACTTTTCAGGCTCCTTGAGTCGCAATTGAATGAAGACACAGAGGAACGCTGGGACCGCGCCGATTAGAAAAGCGTACTTCCATGCTTCACCATGCTTAACTATTTCTTGCTTGATTAAACTGCCCATCCCCATACTGATCAGTCCAGCCGATATGTTGCCCACAGCCGATAATGCTTGAAGCAATCCTAACGCCCCCGGCCTAGCTCGATCCGGAAGCGTATCAGCGATCAGAGCGACAGCTAGACCGAAAACCCCTCCGACACCCAAGCCTGTCACAAAGCGGTAAATTGCAAAGTCCAGCCATGAGGTCGAAAGCGCCGAGAGACCTGTAAAAAGCGAGTAAAGTAGTACCGTTAGCGTCAACGTCTTCGCTCTTCCAATCCGATCACCCACCGAACCAAAAATCAACCCTCCTGTCGCCCATCCCGCTACAAAGATGGACGTTGCGTAGCCACCATAGGCGCCAACGTTGGCATCAGGTGGCAGCAGACTTTTCAGAGCACTGTCACGAAACAGAATGAAAAGCTGTTGATCTAAGCAGTCAAATAACCACGCAAGAGCGGCCATGGTGAACACGAACCAGTGGTACGGCGTTAAACTTTTCCACCACGGCAAGTTATTGGATTCAAGGTCATTCATCAGATTACTTCATCGGAGAGGCGAGGTGAGATTTTGCACAGTTGAAGCAAAGTCAAAAACGTAGCTGCAATATGATAGCTCAATTTTTTCAACGTTGGACACTCGTTCCGAACAAGTTAGTTTGCAGAGTTTTTTTGAATCATTGCTTCTCGCGTTTGTCCTTCAGAAATGCAGCCATCTCAGTCACTTTTTGATATCCGACAAACCGAGCAGCCTCCGTGTTATCCCTAGAGATCATTACACCAGTTGGATAAGCTTTCACTTCGTAGCGCTCAACGAGATCTTTTCTTTCATCGCCATCGACCATCACGCACATTACTCCGGCCGCTGATTCGACAACATCTTTCGCTGTAAAGACCATTTGAGTCATCATCTTGCACGGACCGCACCATGTTGTTTCGAACTTGATGAAGCAGGGCATCTTCCTGTCAACCGCTTCAGCGATCGCTGCGTCAACATCATGTCGAAATTCGAGTGGTTTCGCAGCTTTGATCGCAGTTCGATCGGCACCGTAAGGATCACGAGCCAGCTCGTCCGCTTCGCGGGTAATTCCCGGATCGAAAGGTACGAGACGCGCAGAGCCGCCAAACACGTTATCAATCTCCAACTTAAACGCCAACTCGCCTAACCACGCGAACTCGCCAACTCGCCGCATGCCAGGACTCTTCGCCGCCGAGTCCCTAGTCCGTAACTCCCACCAATCACCTTCACCGAAAACCGCATCATTATTCGAATCACTTAGAACGACTGAGACTTTTTCGTCGCCTACACTCGCTTCGCCTACTTTGTACCCGCGTCGCGATATCCGTACGACTTCAGGTCGGTCTGCTGGCGACGCAACTGTTAACCAACAAACGACAGGGTAGTCTTCCGTGACATGTTTGTCGCCGAGGTAATTTACTTTTAGTGTGGTATTGAAG
>JANNNN010000223.1:0-7702 GCA_031398555.1 Planctomycetia bacterium
TCGACATTTACTCATTTTCGATTAACCGGAGTGCTACCCAAGCAGGCGCGACGACGCACATTTCAACCGTCCTCGACATCGACTATGCCGATGGACTGGGCCGTCCAGACACCACTCTTTGGGTCTATCGAATTATCAACAATAGCCCGGTGCTCGTTCTAATTGGAACGGACTCAAGTGTCGCCGATGATCGGTCGGCTCCAGAGCAAGGTTCGGACTTGGACGCTCTCAGCCGCGGGTCAGTTGGAGCTCGCGATCCATTCATTGGCGCCTCCGAGCTACCTGCGGGCAACTACATGGTTGCGGTTTCGAATAACAGTCGCATGTCGATAGCTATGCAACAGTACCAAACTGCTGCCCCTACCAATGCACTCATTCGCCTTGAACCTGTTAATTCGGTTAATCGGTTATTTGTCGATCGCGTTGGAGGAACTAGCGCCGATACAACCACTCCTGCCCGTGTACTCTTTACGACCGATAATTCTGGAGGCGGCATATCAGCCGGCAATTCAGTAGCTTGGACCTTGGCAGACCTGACGGCTTACATTACGAGAAACAATGGCAACGGGTCTCAACTGGCTTTTGGAAATGCGCAAACCGGAGTGCAAGAAGCCGAAATCAGCAATTTTGTGCGAGTCAATGATTCCATCATGTCGCCGGATGGTCGGTTGGTCGGATACGAAATTCCGGTAGGAGTGACCATCACTGACGCCAACAGCGGAAATTTCCACCTGATCAATTCGATTGGCGCAGCCGGAGCAGCTGCGACACCGATTAATGCGTCAACCATATCCGGAAATTCGGGTATTCAGACACTTACGACGCAACGGACTGATAACTTTGCTGCAACTCCGACTTTTGCAGTGCAGCCGCGCGATCAAAATGGTCCGAACATTGGTGGGAACACGCCTCAAGGCGACGGAATTCAGTTCAACGATCTCACCTTTTTTACGCAAGCAGATGACTCGACGACCTTGTTGATGTTCGGCGTCGGCTCGCGTGCCAATGGACAGACTAGTTATAACCAAGCAGTGCTTGACGCCAATGGTGGTGTGGTTGGTGTGGGCGCGTTAGTTACAGGCGTTACCAATTTCGTCTACAAGTTAGACCCAACTACCGGTGCAGCGATAAACCCCAATGGAGTCGGTGATCGAGCAGGTCCAAACATTGTCAACTTTGGCGGTGCTGGAACACAGAAGGTCGAGTTTGGCCAATTTATCTCAGCTGGAACGGTAACGGGTCTAGCGGAAATTGGAGGCTCGCTTTTCGGCGTCAGCGATCTCGGTGAACTATTCAGAGTTGGGGTTGGAGCTGGGACGGCGGCCTTCGGGATAGTCAATGCATTTAGCATAGTCAGTGATAACAACGCAAATCCGATTTCATTTACCAGCCTCACTGCGGGTCCTCGTAATCTTGAAGGCGGTCGCTTTGCCAATATGTTGTTCGGCACAACCGCCGATGGAACGATTTGGGCCTTTGACACTGCAGGTGTTAAACAGCCAATTTTCCCTGGGTTCTCGCCCAGCATCAGGAGTACATCATCACCGTTGAATGCCTCAGGCAACGTGACGGGTATCGACTTCTCACCACTCGACGTGAATCTCTGGCATCAAACGGACACTCGGGCAGCCGATGCTGGCCATGGCCGGAGGATACCGTTCGATTCATCGCAAACGGCGGACTTGCAGGGCGGCAATAGCCTCTACTTTGGTTTTGAAGATGGAAATCGCGGTAGTACCAATCGTCAGCAGGGAACTTGGCAAGGAGTTTACAATGTAGCGGCATATAACGGAAATTATAATTTGCCCGGTGGTGCTCGCGGAGCGATCGTTAGCAACACGATGGATCTGCGCGGCTACAGCGCCGATGATTTGCCGATGCTGTACTTCAATTATTTCCTCGCTACCGAAAACTCGAACAGCGATTTGCAAGACAGTGATATTCGCATGAACGATGCGTTCCGCGTGTATGGAGCCGGAGAAGACGGCAACTGGATTTTGCTTACAACCAATAATTCGGACACCGCCGGCGCGAACCGCAATTCTGCCTTGGATGAGTTTGATACGGCGATCAATCAGAATTTCGACCCGTATGGAAACCCGCTTTTCACGCAAGAGACGTATGACAACACGGGGAGCTGGAGACAGGCTCGTACCTCGCTTTCCACATTTTCTGGCCAGCAAAATGTTCGCCTGCGATTTGAATTTAGCACTGGGGCTTCGTTCCGAAGCGGTAATCCGTTGTTGGGCGGAGTCGAATTAACGGCGGTTGTTGGAGCCAAGTTGAACGACGGAGAAACGTTCACCGTAACCCCGCTCGAGAATGTTTCAACGGTTGGGCCAAGGACACTTGAGTTTGACATGGGCTTAGTGCTTGATTTGCCAGGCGGTGCGAGCATCGCCGATGGCATCAGCCAGCTCTTCATCCAGGGCACAACGATCACCTTCACGACAACAGGACCCGATACTGGAACTAATATCCGGTATCTAGTCACCGACTCGCCGGCGCAGATTGCCGCTAAGGTGCAAGCTCGCTTGCCAGCGATTCTTGGAATCGCAGCGGCCAACATTACGGTTAACTCGCTTCATTCTAATATATTGAATGTCAGTGGGCTCTCTAGCGGAACGCCGCCAAACGTTCTTGAAGTTGAGACCAACGATACATTAGCCACTGCGCAGAACGTCAACGGATCGTTATGGTCGCTTACGCCGAACATCAACATCGATAGCAGTACGACCCGCCCCCACATCACAATCAGTGCGACAGGAAACGGGACTTTTGACTACTACTCATTCACAGCGAATGCTGGTGACGTTGGGGTCTTTGATACAGACTTCACCAACTTCGACACAGAGTTGTTCCTGTATGATTCTGCTGGAAACCTGCTTGCAAATAATGATGATTCGGCGCTAGATACTGTTTTTCTTGATTCGTTCATTCAGCATACATTCGCCACATCGGGAACTTTCATTATTGGAGTTGGGCAATTCGACTCCATTGGAAGCGTCGGGGGCATCACTGGTAACACGCCGCCCGCCGGGGGCGCTTACCAGTTGCATGTCTCGCTCGACGGTAAGTCTACCGCTGCGCCAACTTATGGAGTCGTCAGTTTACCCCCGGCAGTTATTGCCGGTGTGCCAGGAGTTGCCGCAGGAAACGTTCCCGTTCTAATCAATCAATCCATGACGGAAACGCAAGTCCGCGATGCAATTCGCGCTCAACTGGCTGCTACGTTTAACAGCACAGCAGTCCCCGCAACAGCTAACGCAACTGCCCTTCAAGCTTGGCCGGTGCATAATTCGACGCTGCGACTGTTCAAATACAGCGTCACCAATAACAGTGGCTTGGCATTGACCACGAACCGATCAGGCGATCAATTCGGCGTTCAAGGAAGTAATGGCAATCGCATGGATGAACGCGCCCAGAACAATGCGTTCGAAGGTGTTTACATCGACGATATTATTGTTGGTTTCGCCGAGCGCGGTGAGATGGTATTCAATTCGAATACCTCCGATACCCTTACAAACTTCGTCGCTAACGCAGATTATTCCGGTCTTGCGAACACGTTCGACATTCCTCAAGTGGAGCAGGGCGCGTATCAATTGACGGTTCGAACGGCCGCGGAATACGGGTTCCAAGACGGTGCAACAATTGTCTTATCGCGGGGCCGATCGTTCGATACCAACGTACGCTTGGCGGAACAGGTTGGCATTCGGGTTGCCGCTGCTGCCTCTGGCCAGTTCGCAGACGGTACTACGTTCGACATCAGCGATGGCGTTAATCAGGCAACCTTTGAGTTTGATGTAACTGTTGGTAATGGCGATAGTGCGATCGGCGTGAGGCCGGGCAATATCGCAGTTCGTATTGCTGCCAACGCAACACCGACAGAGATTGCAACGGCAATTCGCGATGCGATCAACTCTTCAACCGCTCGGCTAATATTGAGTTTGACCGCAAGTTTGCAAGGCGAAATGACCTATGGCTCTGTATTCGGTGATGTCGCCGATTCGGGCAGTGCTTTGGTACTGCTCCACGGTGCCGGGGCAACCAGCCGGACAGGAAGCCTGACTTTCACAAGCACGACATTCTTGAACGCTGTTCGTTCTGGGACAGAATCGGCGTTCGGCGAGGACCTGGGCGATACTGAACGGCAGCGAGAACAGGGGCAGATTCTACTAGTCGGAAACGCGATCACCGATAGCTCGCAATTTGGCATCAATAGCGATGCGGGAGCGAGAAATCAGGGGGCTGCAGGCAGCCGTCCTTATCCAGGCTCGCCAATTCAATTGCCGACCCCTAACCAATCGAACCTTGCACCAGGTGTTGTAATCATGAACAACATTCTGGCAAACAATGTCTCTGGCGGACTAAGGCTCAGCGGCGATGGCGGCAATACGGGTATGGCTGTGCCAAGCTTGATCGCGCGGGTGATCAATAATACCATTTACGGCGGAATTACACCTCGAGGGGACGGTATTTTAGTCGATGAAGGCGCTTCCCCAACGATTCTCAACAACATCCTCGCGAACACTACCAACGGTATTCGGAGTGTAGGTTCAACGGTTGTTTTAGGTGCCAACATTTTCCAGAACAACACGACTAATACGGTTGGCACCGGTGGCAATGGCTCGTTTGCCGAGCTTCTGATTCCGAGTGATCCGCTGTTCACAAGCACAACGAATCGTCGGTTCTACTTGGCCGCAGGTTCGAAGGCGATCGATAGTTCCATTGAAGCTCTGCAAGAGCGACCAGAATTGACTCAAGTTAAGAATGCGATCGGTTTGCCTCTTAGCCCAATGTTGGCACCCGACGTTGACGTTACTGGCCAGCGACGTGTTGACGATCCATCGGTGAATTCGCCTGCTGGTTTGGGTGGCAATGTGTTCAAAGATCGTGGAGCCGTGGATCGTTCAGACTTCATTGGTCTAAACGCCATCCTTCTCCAACCGCAAGACAACGATTCCAAGTTCAAGGATATCGATCGAAATACAACATTCATTCAATTGACTGAAGGCGAATTAGGATTCTTCTCGCTGCTGTTGCAAGATACAAACGGCGTTGGACCGGATGAAACGACGGTCAATGCTCCGGGTGCGGTGATATTGACTGAGAATGGCAAGTTGCTGATTCCGGATGTCGACTATGTATTCGGTTACAACGCTAACAGCCGAACGATTCGTTTAACGCCTATCGCTGGCATTTGGCGCAAAGACAGCGTTTATGAGATCTCGCTTAACAACCGTGCGGGAATTCAGTTGAAGATTGCTTCGTCAGTCGCTGATGGTAATCGTTACACGATCAATTACCCCGGTGGGCCGAGGGTCTTTGAATTTGATACAGGCACCCCGGCTGGAGTTACGGCCGCGGCGGTTGCTGTGAAAGTTCAAAGCAGCTTCACTCCGTATCAAGCTGCTGCTCAGTTGGTCGCGGCGATCAACGGGGCTGGAATTGGACTAACTGCGTACTTGCAAGGAGACGGTACGCTGATGGTTCTGGGTGCGACAAGCATCACAGCCACTGGAACTGCCTTGGGTACTCCATTGGCAGTGGATGCGATTCGCGATTTGGCCGGTAATGCACTATTCCCAAATCGCGCGACCAGCTTGACGCAGTTCACCATTATCATGCCAGAGGTCAAACTAGATTTTGGCGACGCTTCGGGTGTGAACGTTCCAACGATCAAGGCTCCGAATTCGGGTGTTGCGCCGGTTGTTACCAATGGTGACGGTGCGCGACATGCGTTGCTGCCAATCGATGTTCCATTGTTGGCGCTGGGGCGGTTTGTCGATGCAGATACAGACGGAGCTCCATCGGCTTCAGCTAGCAGCGATGATAGTGAGACTCTGATTGCTCTAGAAACACTCGGTTCGCTCGGTGGAGCGACGTTCAGTTTCTCTGGCTCAGCCACTCTTACGGTCAATCGCTCTGCGATCGTCGATGGACAAACCTTTACGGTCACTGACACTGCTGCCCATGCGTTGGCTGGAGTTGTCTTTGAATTCACTACCGATGCGAGTGTAAGTCCTGGAAACGTAGCCGTCTTTGTGGCCGCCGGAGACACCTCGGCGATTGTAGCCAATAATTTGGCTGGGGTTATTAACGGAGTCGTTCAGGCCGGTCGGCTGGACGATCTCATTGCGATAGTCGAAGCTAGCAGTCCGACGAATGTGCGCTTAGTTGCGAATGCTGGTTATCTGTTGAATATTGCTACGGCTTCCTCACTGGTACGCTTGGCAAATGGCAACTCGACCATTGTGTTGCCAATTGTGGTTTCGGCTGCGATGGATGGTAACCAATTTAGTATTCGAGACGGTAACGGCAATCTCGTTCGTTTCGAACTGAATCATGTACCGGCTGCTTCTGTACCGGTTCCAGTACCCGTTGGTATTGTCGGGATCAATCTGGATTTGTCGACAGCCACGCCGACGACTCTGGCTAGTGCAATCGCGACGGCGATCAACAACCAAATCGCTTTGCGAAACTTGGTAATGGTTCCGGCGACGGCCACTGCCGGTTCGGTTTCGATTGTTGTGGACGACGAAGATGGCGTGTTGTTTAAGGGCTTCTTCAATGCGCGTTCGAATCCGGTGATCACGACAGTGATCACGACAGGTGCAGGTATGCTGGACGCTTGGATCGATTGGAACGGCGATGGCGATTTCATTGACAATGGCGAACAAATCATTGTCAGCCAACCGGTTCAGACTGGTGCTAACACCTTCAATTTGACTACTCCGCTTGGCGCATCGATTGGTTTCGTCAATGCTCGCTTCCGCTTGAGCACTCTCGGTGGCATGTTGACTAGTGGCGTAGCCGTGGGTGGTGAAGTGGAAGACTATGTGATTGAGATTGTTTCTGGAACGCCTCCGACCGCTGTCTCAGATTCGTACACAGTCAATGAAGATACTACACTTGTTGCCAATGATCCGCGTGGATTGATCACGACGGGTACGACCAACGATAACGGTGTGCTAGCCAACGATACGGATGCTGATAATGACCTATTGGCTATTCCCCCCTACGTTGAACCGCGGTTCGTTTACGATGAAAATCCGAACACGGCAGCCATTGATCCGTTAGTTAACGTGAGCAACGGTACACTGACTTTGAATCTCGATGGAACTTTTACCTATGTTCCAAATCTGGATTTTAACGGCACGGATCGTTTTGTGTACAACGTGATTGATCAGCGGATGCGCAGCAATGTGCCTACGACGGTTACCATCACTGTGGTCGCTCAGAATGATGCACCGCTGGCGGTCAACGATACGATTTCTAACGCGGTCGAAGACATCACCGTCGTTCGCGCTGGATCCGTCTTTACCGCGAATGATTACGCTCACTTCGGTATGGCTCCAGGCGCTAATTTTTCTGCAAACGCCAGCAACGAAAGCGGGCAAATTTTGAGCTTAGTCGGCGCGTCGATTATCTCGGATATGACGACCAGTTTCGGGGGAATCGCTGGCTTGGGCGTTCGATTCGCTGCGAAACCTGGACTGGGAGGAGAATACGGTATTCGCGTCCTTGTTCAGACGAGCGATCTAGGTGTTGCTGTTCTGCCATCGGTGAGCGTCGTAAGCAGCACCATTACTGTAACGCTTAATAGTAACGCCGCTTCCATCTCGACGGTGAATGATTTCATCGTGGCGATCAATGGCAACGTCGCCGCATCTGCACTCGTAACGGTAGCTGTGACTTCGGG
>JANNNN010000225.1:0-5744 GCA_031398555.1 Planctomycetia bacterium
GTCGTCTTTCCAATCCTTTGCAGCTAGGCTGCGATTCCCAGATTGACGCGATCGGTGCAGAATGGGCGCGGACGATGTCTGGACTGCGGGGCGGTTGGAGGCAGACTCTGGCGCTGGTTTGGTAAGAAAGCTTCGAATGTGCCTTGCAATCGCTACGACCGATTCGATTGCAACCGTTAATACTCGAGGAGGCCAGTAAAGTTGCCGTTGAGAGTTGGCTCTGCCCCGCTGCGTTGGGAGTAACGTAGGTTTTTACGATCATCTTGAGCCTGACAAAGTTGCCAGGGCGCATCCGCGAACTCCTTTGCCCCATCGAGTTATGCAAATTTACGAAATAATCGATCGTCTAGCCTGTTACTGTGGTCATCGCGACGAATCTGAGCTGCTGCGAATGGCTTTTCTCATTTCGCTGCGCGCTGAGTCTCTTAGCGAACTCGACGATGCAGAACTCGCCGCTCATTTCGAAGCCGTGTCATTGGAATTGCAAGTTGCAACCGAACAGCATGCCGCTGTTTCAGAGGAACTTGATCAGTTGGCTGATACGTTGCCTTGCGAATTCTCACCCGACCACGTGTGGACTCTCGTCCGCGCCATCAAAGCCCAAGGCCGCTTTTTACAAATGTATTTGGGATGTATGGAAGCAGTTAAAGGCTGAAGGCTGAAGGCTGAATACCACCCACTACTCCGAAGTCCCAAGTTTTACTGGCACCCTGACAGATTTTCCGGTTCGGACGATGTCGAGCACAACTGTGTCGCCAGGATTTTTGTTCTCGAGAATCTCTAACAATTGGTCAGCCTTCTTAACTGGCTGGCCATCGATGGCTTGAATCAAATCCGCCGTCGAAGCGTCAATGGTTGGCTCGGGTCGGTGAAGCCCAATCCGCGGCTTTGTGGCCAAACTAAAACCCTTCAATCCAGCGGCTTCGGCCGGGCCACTTCTAGCAACGATAACAACCAGCAACCCCTGTTCATTCTCATAAACTCGCGTAATGCCGATCGTTGGACGCACGACGCGACCGTGCGTCAAGAGCTTGCCAACAATGCGTTGAATCGTCGCTGATGGAATTGCAAACCCAACACCGGCGCTGTCCCCATCGCTGCTCATGATGGCTGCGTTCATTCCAATCAGTTCGCCACGAGTGTTCAGCAGCGGCCCGCCCGAGTTGCCTTGATTGAGCGACATGTCAACTTGAATGAGCGATCGCATCTCACGACGCTCTCGAGCCGGAATGGTGCGATTCAAACTGGAGATCATGCCAGCAGACATGGTCCGTTCCAAACCAAACGGGTTGCCGATTGCGTAAATCCGTTGACCGACTTGCAGGTTTTGCGAGTCACCCCAGGCGATCGGTTCGAGCTGTTCCGTGGGGGCATCAATCCGCAGGATCGCTATGTCGGTATCCGCATCTTGGCCAACAAGGACAGCTGGGTAAGAGATTGAATTGGAAAGACTGACCATGATCTCCTTCGCGCCATTGATCACATGTTGGTTCGTTAGGATGATGCCTGATTGGTCAAGCACTGAGCCGCTGCCAGTCCCTTTCTTCAGCGACACAGTCAGCAGCGTTTCCATGCGAGAACTGGTCGAGACGTTTACGACGCTTCGATTGCAGCGTTGATAAACCGCGATGCTCGTTCGCTCTTCAGGCAACAAGTCATCGGTGCCGACAAAGTTCAATTGTCTGGAATCGTTGACCAAAGTAGCCGGTACCGTGCGCTGCGGCGACTGAGGCATTAATGAGTTGGTTACCTGCGGAATGGCGACCTGCGGTATGGTTGTCTGAGGGATTGTTGCCAGCGGAGGTAAATTCGGGCGACCAGGGTTATTCGAATTCAGCGGAGGATTTTGTGGCTGTTTAGTTTCAAATTTTGGTGGCTGCGCATAGGCTGCGTGCGTGCAGAATGCAACTTGCAATGCAATGCAAACGACGGCGCTGATACATAGTAAACCGAAGTTCAAAAACCTTCGCTTGATCATGTTTATCTGTGTGTTAGTACTTAAGAGTATGAGATTGATCGAAATTCAGTTAAGGTTCAAGCTGACTTTGTTGATGAATCGTTTAACCGGCAGCCAGCGGAGACTGCTGACCTAATAGCAATACTCTGACTTAGCTTCGTTTTCAAAGCTGGCCCTCATTGATAACGGGAGCACGAGGCTCCTGCCGAGCTTCTCTTGGCCCATAAACAGACTTCAATGTACTTGTGAACGCGAACTGGTCGCTCGCAAGCTTCCTTGTAGAACTAGAGGGAGTCCTCAGGTACAGTTGCGTCGAACTTGCTATCGAGACGTGCGCGGCAGGAACCTCGTACCTCGTACTCCCGATTTATTGTTCGCTACAGTTTACGCAATACTACTAAGTCAGCAGTCTCCAGCGGAGACTGCTAACTCGAGTGCAATCGGGAACGCAACGTTCGTTATCGTCTTCCAAATTAACTACTCCGAAGGAGTTATGAATCATAGCCCAGGGTTGCAATCCGCAGCGAGCTACCCTGGGTCTGGGCAATAGCGATCAAATTTACCCCAACGGGGTTTCGCCAGGAACGATTCTAGGTGACGAAACCCCTTTGGGGTAAAACATTCTCGACACAACTAACTCAGGGTAGCTCGTTTCACTCGCTGGCCCTGGACTATGTTACGCAACTCCTTCGGAGTAAATACTATGACTTCGCACCTTGTGCCCGATTGCTATAAATGACAAAGCTCTAGCGTCTGTAGTTTTCGAGCGACGTTGGGTAGGGAACTGCGTTGGTAGAACGATAAACCGGCGGCACGCTGACAGCCGGTTGACCGAACTGCGCATTTGCTTGCACTAAATCTACTTGCGACAGCCCCGTGCTTTCAGGCAGAGTGAAGGCGGTCGTCTGTTCGTTGGCGGTTTGATTCAACAGATAAAAACCGATGTCGATGGAAAATGAGAGCGTATTACCATCGTCGGGAATCAACTCAACGATGACTTTGTGCGGCAGACTCGATTTGATTGCTGAAAAATATTCGTGCTCACTTTGCTGGGCTCTGGCGACCAATTTTTCTGATTGGTCATACAGCCTCGTTTCCTCCACAACGAAAGTGTTGGGCGCGAAAACGACGATGCGCTTGTAAGGACCGCGCGGCGAGGGGATCAACGAACGGACTTCCAATTTGTTGTCCGAACGAACAAGGGGACCTTCGTGTTCAAAACTCGGATCAAATTCGACAATCCCTAACGCCTCACGTAGCCACAGAGGCGAAACCGGCAGGATATGTCTCGGTCCAAGCTGCGCTTCAAATTCGTCGTGGCGAGCGTAGTAGAGTGTCGGCGGTGGCGGCATTTGGTTTTGCAACCAAAACACATCGCGGTTGCTCCCCGCGGCCAGCACAGTCCCGAGGACGCGCGACCCCATGTATGCCTGGAGATTGAAATTGTGGGGTCTCTCCCATTGAAGATTGCCACTCAATTGGCCAGTGAGGCCAGGGCTGGTGATGGTCAAACTGTTGGATTCTATGCGTTGAATTGCAAAGCTTTGATTGGTGTAATCCATCAGTTGCTGCAACGTGGGCGTCTCGCGAAGGATAACCGGCGGAGTGAATTCACTGTGCGAGCGCCGCTTTGCACACGTTGCCCCACAAAAAACAAAGCACAAGCAAAAAAGCAGCCAACCAGCAGCAGTATTCGCCACCGAGTTTTGCTTTTGAGTTCGTGCTTCGCGCCTTAACATCGGCTTCGTGCCTGTAGATGATGACCAGCCGTACCCATGGGTTGCGCACCCGCAATCCAGCTCACCGCAACCGGTTTCTCACGAAACCAGCTACGCGGGGTGAACTAGGTTTCTGTGAACAGCAGCGAATTCAACTGCGACTGTAGGTCTTCTAACAGATTTGGAGCTGGAACCGCAACAGGAACCGCCCACTGGCGCCCGTCTGGTGGATAAATCAACTGCCACACTAGATCCGATTCAGTTTCTCCAGCATTCGAGTCGGTCTGTTCTTCGTCGACAAGGACTCGACGACGGCAAAGCAGTAAAGCCAGCAAATAGGCTAGCGCGGCCGCTTTGGGTTGCTCTAATAATTTCGAAAGTGTGTCCAAAAGCACCCCGACAGGCGCGGGGCGCAGTTTTTTCGCCGTCGCATCAGGCATCTTAACTCGCCACCAGCCAATGGTTTGCGGCGGAGGACCCGTCCAGGCAACTGCCGAAATATCCTTTCGAACGATCGCGTCGCCCTCACCTACAACCACCGAGTAAAATTGCTCACCTGGCGCAAGCGACTGACCTGAAACCGCGCATTTACGCGTGCATTTGCCGATCGTAAAATCCGTTTGCAATTCAAGTCTCCTCTTAAGGTTTTTCCCAAGTCGACTGTGACATGCGCCCTGATTATTGTCAATAAAGCATTTTTGACGAACTGCATTTTGGACGACTTAAGGTAGCTGGTTTCGTGAGAAACCGGCGCTTGTCAGCGACTCTCCTTCGCATCCGGTTTCTGCCGAAACCAGCTACCTAGCGCTGCCTCCGGGGACTCCAACACCGCATTTATAAGCGCTAATTCAGCCCCGATAGTTGACAAGCAAGCTGACGTGGGAAAAGAACCACTATTCGAGTAGTATTGTAAGACCGCATTACCACTACTTTACCATCTAAAATCTCCTTTTCGTTGGCGAGAACAAACCAGCTTGTCACCGATGAGCACGAAGTCCGCGCCGAACGCATGGTCCTCGGCCTCGATCAACCAACATTCCATTTGTGCCTCCAACTATGACGCTTCTTGAACAGCTAGAACTCGCGGATCGTCTCCTGTCTCTCGACTCGGAAAAAGCGATGCATCCAAACGAACTTCCAGGCGGTTATGGCCGAGTGGTTAGAGATCTTGAACGCCTACTTTGCATGATTCATGCCAGAGCCGAGGTCGCCGGCGGTTGGGCGGTTTGGCACCACGGATACGACCTCGCCTTCGCATCCGGTTTCTGACAAAACCAGCTACCTGACTAACCGTCCAACTTACAGAAAAAAAGTTCGCAAAGTCCCAAGTTTTTATCGTCACCAATTTTGCCTCGACCCTTTATTTCTCGAATATTTAACGACTTTTCAACATGAAACTCCTAATAACTGGTGGTGCGGGCTTTATCGGTTCAAACCTTGTTCGTTTGATGCTTAAATCCGGCCATACCGTTCTTAACGTCGACAAACTGACCTATGCCGGGAATCTAAATTCACTGCGCGATATTGCCGACTGTGATCGCTATCGTTTTGCACAAATTGACATCACCGACGCCGAGGCGATTCGAGCTGAAGTGCGCCGGTTTGCGCCGGATGCAATTATGCATTTGGCAGCTGAAAGCCATGTCGACCGTTCGATCGACGGCCCTCGCGAGTTCATCGAAACGAACGTCGTCGGTACCCTCAATCTGCTTCAGGCAGCCCTTGAGCATTGGCGGACATTGGAAGCAGAGTCCGCCAGCAAGTTTCGCTTTCTACACGTTTCAACCGATGAAGTTTATGGCTCACTCGGCGCTGAAGGGGCGTTCACTGAAACGACCCGCTACGATCCGCATTCGCCGTATTCGGCCAGCAAAGCTGCCTCGGACCACTTGGCTCGAGCCTGGTACGATACCTACGGCTTGCCAGTCATCGTGACCAATTGTTCGAACAACTACGGCCCGTACCAGTTTCCAGAAACACTGAGTCCTGTGGTCATTCTCAAGTGCCTGCGCGGCCAACCAATACCCGTTTATGGCAAGGGCGAAAACATTCGCGATTGGCTGTACGTG
>JANNNN010000247.1:0-9730 GCA_031398555.1 Planctomycetia bacterium
GTGCAGTGTATTAAACTGATTCAACAATTCTAAACGTTCTTGCTGAGCGTCGGCATTCATTCCACTTGCTGGCTGAAGATCCAGTATCGGCGGACCACCTTTCGTGTTAAATGTCACGCCCTGGTGCTGAGGTGGTAGAAAACCGCTCGACCAACTGAACGCACCTCCCACCGGATAGGGCAGGCCGCGTTCGTCGGGCAGCACGACAAAGCTCGGCAGATTATCACTCTCGTTGCCTAGTCCATACGACAGCCAGGAACCCATGGCTGGGAAGCCCATTTTACGAAAGCCAGTATTTGCCTGATAACTTCCCGGAGTGTGGTTCGCCGTTTCCGCGACCATGGAGTTAATCAGCGTTAACTCGTCAGCCACTTGGCAAAGTTCCGGAAACAACTCCGACATCCACAACCCGCTTTTTCCTCGTTTTTTAAACTCGAAGTGCGAGCGATGAAGGCGGCCTGCTTTGCCCATGAACGGTTCGGCCGTGCCAAATTCAGCAGGTAGCTCCTGGTCGTGATACTTTTCCAATTCGGGCTTGTAGTCAAACGAATCGACCTGACTTAGTCCGCCGCCAAGGTAAATATGTATGACATGTTCGGCGGTGGCGGTTTGATGAAGTCCGGAGCCTTTTACGACATCGGTCTGTGCGGCAGCATCGCGCTCCAGTAGCTGCAGGGCTGCCATACCCGCAACGCCATAGGCGGCGTGTGACAGGAAGTCGCGACGGGAAGCGTGTGTGGGACTCATTTTGGTATCTACTCGACAAACAAGAACTCATTGGTATTTAGCATCACAACACACAATTGCAGGAGCGTTTGCTTGAGCACAAATGTGCGTGCCAATGCGAGCTCGGCGGATTCAGGTTTTCGCAAAAGCAGAAGCTGATAAAGTTCGTGAACTTGCTGATCCACGTCTTCGCCCGCATTTCGACGGACCTGTTCCGCTAGAGTTTCCGCACACTGTTCCATAAACCGATTGTTCAACAGCGACAGCGACTGTACCGGCGTGATGGTTTGCGAGCGACTGGGCACCATGACCGACGGATCGGGGCAGTCCAGCGATTCGAGCAACGGGTTATTTCCGCAGCGCGCCCATAGTCGATAGACGGTTCGACGGTTCACCGCATCATTGAATTCTTCTGTTGGGCCAGAGAAAGTGTGATCGTGTTCCAGCTTTGCTTTCATGTCATAGAAACTTGGCCCACCGAGTTTTCGATTCAATGCACCGCTGACGACCAGCATGGCATCGCGCGTCGACTCACCGTCTAAGCGGCGCGCGTTGCCTCGCCAAAGCAGTCGATTGTCGCTGTCCTTTTGCTCAGCGGCACGGTTGTGAACATTCGACGCCTGACGATAGGTGGCTGAGGTCACGATCAGTCGATGCAAATCCTTCAGCTTCCAGCCTCCAGCGACCAATCTACTGGCCAGCCAGTCAAGTAATTCCGGATGGCTGGGCCGACCTCCGGAGAAGCCAAAGTCACTGGGCGAATCAACCAGGCCCTGTCCCAAGTGATAATGCCAAATTCGATTGACTATTACCCTTGGCGTCAGGGAGTTCCGACCGTCGGTGATCCAATTTGCTAGAGCGACTCGCCGTTTGGCATCGGAAGCAGCAGAGTCCAGACCAAAGTCACCGGATAAACCAGTTGCCGAAAACACATGCAAGCCCTGCGGTGAAACGACTTCGCCGAGATCGCGGGCATTGCCACGAATCAGTACATGAAACGTCGTTGGTTGCGTAGTAATTGGTACATGTGCAACACCATCAAACGTGCTGCCATCAGTTGACTTCAACGCGATGCCATGGCGTTCATCGACCGCCTGATTGACGCCGCCTAACAGCGCAGCTACCTGGTAATACTCTCGCTGTGAAATCGGATCAAATTTGTGATCGTGACAGCGGGCACAGTTAATCGTCAGCCCCAACATCGACTGCCCCACCGCGGCGACCATGTCTTCTAGTTCATCCTGCCTCACGGCTTTCTTCATTTCTTCGGAGCCCATCTCGTAGCCGACCATGTCATAGGTGCCGGCGACCAGATAGCCCGTCGCGATAAGTGCGTCAAGATCGTCAGGCTGCAAGACGTCACCGGCAATCTGCTGCCGGAGAAACTCGTCGTATGGCATGTCACTATTCAGTGCCTGAATGACCCAATCGCGATAACGCCACGCGTTGTGGCGCACACGATTTCGCTCGAAGCCTTGACTTTCGCCAAAGCGGATCACGTCCAGCCAGTGTCGCCCCCAGCGTTCACCGTAATGGGGCGAGTTGAGCAGCGCATTGACGACCGTGTTATAGGAGGGCCCGTAGTACTGAAACGAATCCGGGTCGATTTCAATGTTTAAAGTCTGTTCTACCCACTTGCTGTCTTTGTTTTTTATTACCGGCGGCAACCCAATCAGATCGAAATACAACCGTCGGAGCAGAGTTCGGGAATCTGCCTGTTCGGATGGAGCAAGTTGTGCCGCTTCTAAGTTAGCTAAGACAAACCGATCAATTTCATTTTGCACCCAGTCCGTATTTTCCACCCAAGGCAAGTCTGACCGAACAAGGGGTTGTAGCGACCACCAGTCGTCTCCGGCCCGGTCAACCGTCGAGGTGCGAAACGGATCGATCGGATCCGTACCCCACCGCGCACCGTCAGAAATCCATTGGCGGAAAATCTCTCTCTCTTGCGCCGTGAGAGGTTGTTTGGGCGGCATCTCGTCAGCGATAATTCGTTCCCACAACAAACTCTGATCCGGTTTTCCACCTGTGATAACCGAACCGCTGTCGCCGCCAACCCGCGCAGGCGCCTCGCGCTGCAGATCGAGGCCTCCTTTATGCTCCGTTGCGTTGTGGCAACTCAAACAACGACTGGCTAACAGCGGTGCAATCTGCCGGTCAAAGGAAATGCTCTCAGCAGGATCGGCCAACACCCTTTCGCTTCCCACCGAAACGATCAACGTAGTGAGTGCGAGAACACAAAAATGAATTTTCCGATGTCTTGCCGGGAATGCCATTTAAACAGTCTAACCGAATGCCACTAACAATTGTGGATCTTCGTTGTAAAAATCCGACTCTCTGAAACCGCTGAAACGGAGATTTTGCAGAGCATCGGTGGCAATTGTGGGGCTTTAGGGTGGGATCTCGACTGGCGATAATGGCCAATCGAAATCAGGCACTTAGCCAAAACTTCCGGGTGCACTCGCGAATAAACTGTCGCACGTCCCGGTTCGACGATCAAAAACTCACAATCGCCACATTTAACTCGCAGCGAGAATACAGGTCGAGCGTTCGACGAAAGGCATTCAAAATCCAATCCAGTTCTTTATCTCGGGAAGTCGATCCAGACACCCTTGTCGATACGGCTGCTGCCGAGTCCTTTGGCAATCTCGCTCCTAGGAATCCGCGGCGGAATTTGAAGCATCGAGAAAAATTCCGGTTGCGGTCGCTCGTACTTTTTGACTGCCTGTTCGACTGTCTCATTGCCCTTTAAAAACACCATGGGCGGAGCAAAATTTTCGGTGTTGCGAGTCCATAAAACGGATTTCCCGGACCGGATCTCAAGGATCGCGGTGAATGGCTTGATTTCGACGTTGTGCGTCTCCTGCGCGGGCGAGGCGCTGCCCAGGGCACCGGACTTGTACTGTACGCTGTAAGGCTTTCCACGTCCGATCTTTGCGACCACGATCAGTTTGGCCGTGGGCTTAATCTTCCACCCGGCGCGTTCGATGGCAGTGGTTAGGGCTTCCGTGATCGCCTTTTTTTCCACCGCTTCCAGAGATTCGATCTCGATCCGTACTTCAGTACCGGGTGCAGTGACCATGACGTTCTTCTGTTGGTCGAGTCTGCGGATGGCCATTTGTGCTTTGGGATCGGGCATCGGCAACGTCGTTAATTTCAAACCATGGTCTTTGGTGGTGATGATCAACCAGTTGTTCCATATGCAGCGTGACTCAGCGACTCCCACATAGTAGTTCCATAGCAACATTTCTGATTTGGTATCTAGAAGATTGCCCGAGTCAGTCAGTAACCAGTCGCTGCCAACCCAGCCGGTTATTTTCCCACCGAGGTTTTCAGTCACAACACCCACGGCGGTCTGCTTGGCCTCCACGATGTCCCACACTCCCCATGAGTTTCCAGAACTGTAGCCGACGCGGCGTCCATCGGCGTGAAATGCTAGTCCGAGATGCGTTAGCCCACCTGTTTCAACATATCCGCGGTCCTCGCCCGTGGCCGCTTCGACCAAACTGAAACCACCTTGCTGCGGCACGGCCAGCCATTTTCCGCTGCCACTGAATACAACGCCTGCCGGTCCTCCAATGGTATTGCTGTCAGTCCGATACACCAGTGTGGAAGACTTTAAATTCCAACAGTAAAGCACCGAATCGACGACGACGACTGCGAGGTCGGTGTCGATCAACCGCGCTTGGCTAACTTGCGGTTTGAACCCCGGCTTTTCGATTCCAGGCAGACGGCGTCGATAGAGTTCCGCGGGTTTTCCTTTGGCAAGTCCTTCCATAACAACCAATTCACCTCCACGCTTCAGTTCGTCGAGATTGCTTACCAGCAGAGTTTGACCAGTCGCTTCATTATGATCAAAAAGCCTATTCGCTTCCGCGCTTTCGCTCATAAGCGTGAATGGGCCCTTGGGCAATTGACCAACGAATAACTTGCCAGTTGGCGGTTGTGGGCTGCCAGGAACGCGACGCCCAATGCTCATCGCAACCAATGCCTGCCGGGAATTGAGAGTCAGCATTTCTGAAATATCATCGTAAGGGTCGGCTTGTGCAACTAAAGCAAGACTAGCCTTGAGATTTGGGAGCGCGGCTGCGGGGTCGACTGTCAATGGTTCGCAAAGAGTTGATTTGGGAAGCAGCATGATCGTACCGGTATCCGGCAGATCTGCAACATCTCGGCTGGGCGCGACAGTTTGCAACGAGAAAGGGAATTGCAGGGCTTCGATTTTATTTAGGGATGGAGCTGCGAACGGATTATCGCTTTCCGTTGGCTTGTCGGATTTGGAAACCGTCTTTGACTTGACGTAAGCGGCATCAGCATCGCTGAGCTTTGAAAGCGGTACATTGATTGTATCGCCGGATGATTTTTGCAAGCGTACAGTGTCGGCTTGCACATCGATCAGCTTGGCTTCAATCGAGAATTTCCCTGCTGCGTCGCGCCATGTCCGGGATGGTTCTTGCGCATGCGATATAAAGGGAAGAACGATGAGCAAGGAGCAAGTAAGCGAAAACGACAATTTAAAGCGCATGGGTTTACTCAATGCGTGGAAGTTCCGAAAACGATCCAGTTCCAAATGATGTAATTGCGACTGAGCGTTCGGAGATCCCAAATTTCGCTTGGACTATCCGTGGTGTCAAGCAGATCGTTGCCATTTTTCAAATCACTTAAGATTAACAGTGTGACGGATTTCATAGACCCACGACCGGAGGCGGCATGAGCATTGGATACAGGGGCGGTTCAAGGCTGTTCGCAGGATACGACGCTCAGTACAACTCCAATCAGGTACTCCATGTGGGTTCTGGTGGTCTCGAGTTTGCGTACTAATCGAGGAACGGCTGCAAAAAGGTCGTCCCTCGCCAGATCCGTTTGCTTGGGAATAGAGGGGTCGAATCAGTTAATTGTGCTCCGGGATGCAGTTTAAATATGCCTTTCAGTGTTGGCCATAGGCTGCATTAGCATTGCTCTTACAAACTAAAGTTTGCAAGCACATTAACAATTGCGTCCAAATGCTCTTGGTCCGTTGTCGGCGCAATTTGCAGGGTTTCGGTGGCGAAACTACGGCGAAGTATTTCGTTGCCTTTTGGGCTCCACCAACTGCACAAAACGCTACCGTCGAGGCAATTAGATTCAACGCACATGACTGAAGTCGGATTGTCGCGACGCATTACCAAATCGCCGGTTTTGAACCGCTTTTCAGACATATTTTCCCGATCTAAAGTAGACTGCAACGGCTTCAATTACTGGGGTTCAAAGAAAAATTGGCCAGCAGTCACGAAAAAGGTCGCAAAAAAATGCGATGTTCTTTCCCAGCAACATCGCACTTAGTACGGCCCGCGACCAACCACATTCCAAGTTTTGCACATGATGTGGGAATACGCACCCAGAAGTTTCGCTTTGGCGTATTGCCGACATTCGCAGATCAGTGCAATCCTGTTGCTAGCTAAGTCCAACACCCGCTTTTAATTGTCGGTTGCGAGTATCGGCGGATCTGGCGGGAAGCCGTTCTTGTCCGCATTGTCTCAGTGTTGCGCACTGTCTTCTTGCATCATTTCGATCCACGTTAAGCTTCCAGCCAAAGCAGATCGCACTGATCGGAAATGTTACAGATAGACAGGAACGCGTTTAATGTCTGATCGCTAATCGGCTAAATCAGATCTCATTTTCTAACGGGCTTACTTGACAGTTGCATAACTTGAAATCGGGAAAACATGCATTGGGTTGGCAAGGATTAATTGGTTTCCACGAGTCACGATTGCAATCTGCTTATTGGCGAACCAGCTGAAAAAGTCGGCGATCTGATAGTCCTAGTTGGAACAATATGTGCTTGTTTGCCAGAATCAAACGCGTCGATCGTTTCGACTGCGTTCGAGTTACTTACCCCGAATTATGGAGAGCACAGTCATGTCAGATGGCGTTAAGGGCAAGATTGAAAAAGCTGGTGAAGCGGTTCGCGATACTGCAAAGAAGGCGGGAGAGAACGTTAAATCAGTGGCCAATGCGGCGGCAGACAAAGCGGGCGACGCTACCAAGGCAATTGGCAAATCTGTTAAAGATACCGGCCAAGCTATTAAAGATAAGAGCGGCAAATAAGACTCAATAAAGTTTCCGACGCGTTCCATCTGTGACTCACGCTCCAACCTTCATCGGGGCCCGGACGAGCAGTTAGCGGCGTCAGAAAATTTGTTTTGATCTGAGCCTCTTCGTCTACGAAGGGGCTTTTTAATTGATGAATCCACAGTGCAACGAACCGGCGCAAATGAAGCGATTGGGACTCGTGCTCTTTTCGATCCAATGTGAACTCCACTGTTATGCAACATGAATCTAAAAAGTTCAGCGTGGTCAAACAAAGCGCAAGTCATGATCCCTCACCAAGCAGGAGTAGTGAGTCGCGAGGGGCTAACGCGGGCGACGGTGGTGTGACTTTAGGAGTAATTAATGTCCAGTTGCACTGAGCCCAACGCTGGGCGACTCTCAACCGGCGCTTACTTGCTTACCGCCGCGGCACTTTTCGCTTTCATACAGACGTTTGCGGTCCTGGCGCCAATTTATCTTTCACTTATTTTGACGATCGTGGTCTCGTTAGCCCTCAATCCTCTCGTCAATCGACTCAGATCGCTCACCGGTGGAAGGAAGGGCGCGACGGGCTTGGTCATTTTCGTGGTGATCGCATGCTTGGCGCTTACGGGCTGGGCCTTTGTTACTCCACTGGTTGAGTCGGCCGAAAACCTTTGGGAGGTCTTGCCCGTATATTGGGAACGACTGCAGAAGCCATTGATCAAAATGGAGCAGCGTGCAAAGCTCTCCGAACAACGTCTACAAGAGGAAGTGAATACGGAGCGCGAGCGAGCTGCGGCGGAGAACAGTGGCGACGAAAACCCTGAGTCTAAAGAAGAAAACGCTGTGTCAAAAGAAGAAGAGGATCCAGCCGCAGTACCTCCTAAAGAGACTGGCAGCATCCGATCTAGTTTGGCGCAAGTGCTCCGAAGCGCGGTAGAGAGCTTCACTAAAGTTGCATTCAACGGAGCGCAGATGTTTGTGGTCCTAGTGACTGTCTTCTTTGGCGTAATCTTCATGCTGATGAATCCTCGACCAATTATTGGGGCGATTTTCTCCTTAGTTCCGGAAAAACACCTTCCCCAAGCTGTGACTATTGTGCATCGCGTATGCAAATTTGCACCGGCATGGGGCGGATCCACGTTAGCTGGGATGGTAACCATCGGTTTGCTTGTTTTCGTGGTGATGTGGCCACTGCTCGGATTTTCCGATGCGCTGGTGTTGGGGCTTATAGCAGGGCTCCTAGAATCGATTCCATTCTTGGGTCCGACCTTAAGCGCGGTGCCTGGGCTGTTACTGGCCATGGGAGAAGGCGGAATGACACTGCTGTGGGTCCTTTTAGCGTACGTGGCAATTCAGGCATTGGAGAACAATGTGATCTTGCCTTTAATCATGGCCAAAGGAATGAAGTTGAACGCAGTTGCAATCATTTTCTCGATGCTGGTGTGTGTCGCTGCATTTGGCGTATTGGGAGTATTAGCGGCCTCTCCGTTGGTCGCGATTTTTACTATCCTGCACGAAGAGCTTTATCGAAAACAGTTTCTTCCGACGGTCACTGACGTGGACTTGGATCGGCTATCAGGAAAAGTGCTGCGCGAGAAAGCATCCGCCAGCGACTGACGGAGAATCTAAGTGACGGAGAATTTTACATGAAGTTGGAAGTCAGATTTCCTCGGTTAAAGAACATTTGAAGCGGCCACCAAATTTATAGCGAGACTTCATCATGGAAAACTTGTGGCACGGGGTGGCGAGCGACTTTCAGGATCTGCCTGACGCTGCAGAGGCAATCCGAATGTCCATCCGGCTATTGCTTGCAGCGCTGCTGGGAGGGTTGCTGGGTTATAACCGCGAACAGGCTGGAAAATCTGCCGGCTTGCGCACGCATATGCTTGTCTCAGTCGGGGCGGCTTTATTTGTTCTTATTCCTCAGCAGGCTGGACTGTCGAACAGCGATATCAGTCGGGTCATTCAGGGTGCCGTGTCGGGAGTTGGCTTTCTCGGAGCTGGCTCCATTGTCAAGAAAAATAAAGAAGAGGATGTCGATGGACTTACAACCGCTGCGGGCATTTGGCTGACCGCTGCGATAGGTATTGCAGCCGGATTGGGAAGAGAAGCCTCGGCTATTCTTGGTGCTGTTCTTGCGTTTCTTATACTCTCAATGCTTGCTCGCCTAAGTCGCAAGGTAAAGAAAATCCAACCTGTCGATCATGGAGAAGCTGGCAATGAATGAGTTGATTGGCAAGACTGTCATTCGCTGCGCAGTTGAAGTATCGGATGGCATGCAGATTGCTACAGGCAGATTGCATTTACCAGTCAAACCCAACTACGTTTCCTCTCAAACCTAACTTAGTTATGTGAGTGGGAAAAGCCGGCAAGCGAGGGTTCGAGATATGAAAACGTGCGAGACCTGTGGAAATAAATACGACAAGTGTTTTGAAATTATTAGCGATGGAAAATCCCATTTTTTTGACAGCTTTGAATGCGCAATTCAGGCCTTAGCCCCAACTTGCGAGCATTGTCATTGTCGAGTCATCGGTCATGGCTTAGAGGCGAACGGAGTGGTCTTTTGTTGTGATCATTGTGCGGAAGCGAGTGGGGTAACAGGATTGCGCGATCGAGTTTGAGGATGTGTAGAGGCAAATTAATGCTGAGGCTGCGACAACATTCGTCCAGGAATGTCAGCCAGCCTAGCATTTTCTGTGCATGCTCGGCAAAAGCGACCCAAACAAAGGAAGCTCGCAACTTTACCAACCATATTGTATAGATCTGTTTAAGGGTTTCGATCATGAGTGTTGAACAAGCCAATAAATCAGGCAAGATGCCGAAGCAATCTCAGGAAAAGCCTGGATTGGAATCGAAAATGACCCCAAGGCCGCAGTATCGAGCGCCAAATTATAAAGGGGCAGAGAAACTCAAGGGACAAGTTGCACTTGTAACGGGTGGTGACTCAGGC
>JANNNN010000262.1:0-3096 GCA_031398555.1 Planctomycetia bacterium
TGAATGGCGATAGTCATCTTGGGTTCAAGGTTCTGGACCGGTTGATTGGAAGTTGCCTTGGGCGCTTGCTGCTTGTCGTCGCCACCTTTTTCGTTATCAGAGCCTTTATTCGCGACGGAATCGCGGGCTTGCTGTGTACCGGATGGCGTAGGTGCGCTGGACGCGGAGCCCGCGGAGACGCGACCGGCGTAGGCTTCCCGAATCGCTGCAGCCACTTCACTCGCTTTCGTATTCGTTAGCTCGATCAGGCGAGCAGTGCCGTAGGTTTTGTTATCAGCGATGCTACTGTCTTTGTCGACGATCTTTAAGTAGTCCTCAATCTTCTTAATGTCCTGCGAAGTACCTTGCGCGATGAGGCGGTTAAGCCGCGAATCAGCCACCACAGTGGTTGAACCGGAAATCATCGTTGCGGTACCATCCCGCGATGTAACGATGTTTCCCAAAAAAGAGCCAGGAGATGAGATGTAACCATTTACTAGTGTTCCTGCTTCACCCTCTTTGGCCGCTTCGGCACCATCTAGCAACTCCGCCAACATCCGCAGTGCATCAGCGGGCTTCATGTACTGAAGATAGAACACGACTGGCGGCGTAGGCGTGGATTCAAGCGTCCCAGCGATGATACGCAACTCTTGCTCGAAGTAGTCCAGCGCAGCGGTGTCTTCAGATTGCAGCAACAGCCCGCGCGATGTGATTTGACAGCGGATGAGCGGCGCTTGGCTGGCCGTGGGTTTCGTCAGTAACTTTCCAGCGGTCGATTCCTTAACACCCGCACTGGCACGTTCACCTGCACTGGCACCAACATTGGCAGCTACTAGTTTCGACCGAGTTAAATCAATTCCAACCACGCGTTCAATGGCGCGAAATTCGATTTGCTCTGCCGGGGGAAGCAGGATAATCGGGTTCGCTTTTGGCCAGAATCTCACTACGGTCTGTAATACTTGCTCGATTTGATTTGATGGAAGGGGGATAATCCTCGTATTTTCCGTTCGATCCGTGGTGTTTTCATCACCGGACAATTCGAGCTCAGTGATTATCTTCTTGATCTCTTCAATCTGATATCTTTTGCCGCGCACAAACAACCGCTTATTACCCGGGTCGGCATCAATCAACGCAGCTTCGTCGGCAAGATCTGAAGTTTTTTTGGTTGATCCGCCGTGGTCTAGCATCTCTTCCAACAGGCCAATTGCATAATGCGCATCGATTGACTTCAGTGGGATCACTTCGAACTCGCTTTCGGAGGCTTGCAATTCGGCGACCGTTTTTGCAATTTCCGATTGGACATCAGTCGTCGCCAGCGCCACAATGCTTCTGGCTCGATCGTCAACTGATAGACGCACCGACTTGCCAGCCAGCATTGTCTGCAACACGCTGTAGACTGTCTGAAGATTTCCGCCTTCAACAAAGTGCGACTTGAGAACTGCATCGCCGGTCGTTGACGATGCGTCTTCTTTGGGTAAGTCAAGTGATTGAATTAAGTTCTCGATAAGCTTGACTCTATCTTCAAGACCGGTAACAAAAATATGCTGACCTTGAATGTCGGATGAGAGGCTAACGTCGATGCCGATCAGTTCATCCGTTGCTAGTCCCAAGTGTGGACGGGCTACGACGAAAATGTCCTCCGCCTGGACGTGCTTCAATGTAAAACTCTTGATAACGGTTCCGTTTTTCAGGCCTTTAACTTGAAACGAATCCAAAATCGCTTTGACGCTTCTCAGCTTCGCCACCGTGTCGGTAACCATGATTTGTTTTGTTTTGTTGAAAACAAAAGGAGTCGTCATCAAATTCAGCGGTGAAAGCTCTTCGATAGCATCTTGCGAGGCAAAGTCACCCAGTGGAAAAATGCACTTCACAACATCGTGATCGCCACGATCACCCAACTGTGTGGGCGTAACCAAATCTGCAATTGCGTTTAATTGTTGCTTGCTTCGCGGATCACCCAAGTTGATCACGCACAACAGTTTCCCGCTTCGCACCAAAGTAAAACCTTGCGGAAGCAAGAACAAGTTAACGCGTTCAATGGCTGACTGTTGTGAATACAAATTTGGATCGTCATAAGAAAAACTACCCGTTGGCAGTTCCTCGTATTGCAAAGCCAACCCACACTCTTCGGCCAGCCATTTGATGACCTCGCGCCACGGAACCCGCTCGAACGAAAAACTGAGCGTAGCCGACTCAGACTCTGTCGGTTTCGGCTTCTGCAAAACTTCCGCAGCGGGTATTTCTTGGGGTTGTTGTCCCGACGCTGTAACTGCAAATGCAACGACTAGGCCTAAGAGCCAAAGCGATCGCAGAAAGCGAGGATTGCGTTGAAGTACTAATAATTTCATGGCAGCCAGGTACCAAATCGGATGGGTAGTTTAAGGGGCCTAACCGTGTCGGTTCAGCGACTCAATTTGAAAAAAGAGTCTTCAACCGAGCCGCAGGTTTCAACGACCAGTTAATTTCGAATACCTTAGCCAGGGTGATTTCCCGTGTTTGGGAGCAACTCACACAGCTAAAGAAGTTTTGGGGTAGGGAATTTTGGTGGGGCGTATTGCGGTCAATGCTACGCTAAATGAGTTCCCGGGCTTGCGAACCGTCTTTGATAAAAACAGTTCTAACCCGGTAGTCAACATTGTAGCGTACTCGGAAAGCTCGTTCTTGACTAGCAGAAAGCGCCGAGGGGAGCCACGACCTAGCGTTCAGAACCCTCCGAAAGTGGTGTTTTGGAGACGTCGCAAACAGGAGGAATGAGTCTGGGTCACAGAGAGGACTATAAAGGAATGCATCCGTGAAACCTGGGCCGACGTCCGCAGTCGATGTCATCAGCCTACCGAGCATTTTTTGCTGTTTTTTAGAGGCCCATCACTGCCTCCTCGGTAAATTGTTGATGCTGTACTGGAAAAAGTTGATGGAAATCAAATCAAAGTTCCGTTGGACAGGCTATCCAGTGACGATGCAACGTGGGTTGCAGATAACAAGTAGGCAACTAGACAGTTAAGCGTGATCAAGGGTTGGCGATGGCTGGCGTAATACCCCCGACAGGGATCGAACCTGTGGCCTGAGCTTTAGGAAAGCTCCGCTCTATCCAACTGAGCTACGAGGGCAAGATGGCTT
>JANNNN010000295.1:0-3525 GCA_031398555.1 Planctomycetia bacterium
TCAGGCCGTTATAAGCCAAAACGAAAAAATAAACCCTCATGTGGCGAACCCAAGATCGAGCTCGCAACAGCACACCAGAGGCAACGCCATCGTGAAATTTCATTACAAAATGCCGCCTAAATATCGTTCACGGCGTTGGGCGGGAGCCCGGGAACGAAGGGAGAAATTGATGCGTCCGGTTTCTCACGAAACCAGCTACAAAATGGCTTGGCTCAGTTAAAGTTTCTTAACTTTAAAGCTTCGAAATGCGACCGGATCGCTGTGACCAGCGAATCCGATGTGACCCTTGCGATTGTCGAGACCTTTGGGTGGATGCTCGATTTGGCTGCGATCAAAGGTATCGATATCGACGTCGAGAATCTTAGTGCCATTGAGCGTTACTTTGATCTTCTGTCCACGGACTTCAATCTCCTCAAAGTTCCATTCGCCGACTGGTCGCAGGTAACCATGTTTTGCTCCAACACAGTGGTACAAAGAACCGTGATACTGATACGGCAATAGGGGTGAATCTTTGTGCTTCGCGTTGTAGCCATCGTTGTCGATAACTTGCAATTCGAGTCCATCGCTTGAGGAGTGGCCACCCAATGGCGTGCGAAGGGCGATGCCGTTGTTGCCTGCCGGTGGCAGTTTGAATTCGAAGCGAATAATGAAGTTCTCGTATTCATCTTCGGTAAGTAGATCGCCGCCTTTACCCGCTTTGCAAACAACCGAGCCATCTTTGACTTCGTAGTTGTCGACCGCCCCTTTCCAACCGCCAAGGTCCTTGCCGTTGATCAATTCGGCAAAGCCATCCGCGTCGCGAGCGGCCAGTGCCTTGTTGGCTTCATCTGCCGAGATCTCGCGGACGTAAACATTGCGCCACCGAATTTCACTGCCGTGGGTTTGCAATTGAATCGGGCCTTTGGCGTGAACTGGATCGCGCATGAAACCGTTCGGCAACTTCGGTGCTTCACCATCCTTCTTGGCTGGATCTGGTTTTATGTAAGCCACATAGCCGCTTTTTTGATTCGCAAAGTAGTTCTCCAAGGGCGCGTGATCAACGACAACTTCGCCATTGAAAACCACCGTCACTTGCTCGCCGATCATCGTCATCTTCAGGCTGTTCCATTCGCCCAACGGTTTGTCCATTTTCTTAAGCGGATCTTTTCCAGGCGCGCCCTTGCGGTTGTTCCACAAACCACCTGAACCAAGTGCTCGTCCGAGTCCGCTTGGATCCGCTTCGGCTGGGTCCCAGATTTGGACTTGGGGAGTCCCACGCAAATACACGCCGCTGTCGCCCTTGGGCAACGCCTTGTATTCAAGTTGCAATTCAAAATCGCCGTAGTCCTTGTCTGTCGAGAGATAAAGTCCATGGCCGTCATTTACCAACTCGCCATTCTGGACACTCCAATGCGCATTGATGTGTTCATTGTTCGGTTTGCCATTTTTATCCAACAACCCGCCTTCGACAGACTCCTTTTTGTACTTCGCTTGTTCTTCGGCGGTCTTCGACCACAAGTCATTCGGGTCTTGCGTACTCCAACCGTACCAACCCGAGAGATCTTTTCCATTGAACAGAGCCGTAAAACCATCAGGGGGAGTAGTCAGTTGAGCTCTAGCAGTTCCGAATTGACCTGCGAAAATCGCAAACGCAATCGCCGTGCTGGATATTGCAGTGGATATTCGTTCAAAGTTGACTTTCATGTAGCATCGCTTTGCTTGATAGTTATAAGTGATTGAAAACGCTAGCTCTATGATTGCGGGGCTGTACTCGGATTGCAAGCGCCGCACCCGGTTGTACTCCAACTTCGCGGGAAAGTAGGTAGCCTGGGAAGGCTATCGGGTTGTACTGGATTTTCCGCGAATGACGATCGTACTAAGTCCGATGATTGTTTCGAATAATCAGTGCAAAGGGGATCTGCCGGGTATGCGGTCCGACGCACTTTGAGAAAACCAAAGCAGATTCTTCAGCAAGGAGCAGCGATTATGGGCGGACATAGATTGAGATTGACACTTAAGAGCTTAGTTACAGTTGCTGGCATAAGCCTTGCAAGCTCGCTGTGTGCACAGGATGAGCTTGCGCCGGTGCTTAAAGCTGGATCGTACGATATTAACTCGAGCTACACAGTGGACGATCAAACGGGCGAAAGCCAGCTGGATGAAAATCTCGACGTAATCGAAATTCCGTCAGTTTTCGAAGAGGGGCTCAACGACACAAAACCAGTGTCCTTTCATCAATCCGCATGTGATTCTGGGGCATGCTGTCCGACCGTTTGCTGCTTGCCAAAGTGGGCTCACCGTACAGGCGGATTTGGCGAAGTCCTCTATCTGAGTGCTGGCAATTCCGACTTAATCTATGCCAACGAACAGACTGGACCCGTGGCGTCAGCGTCCCCGACCGGTCCGCTAGGAATCAGTAATATTGGCGAACACGTGGGGTTCCGCGCAGGTTTCACCATCGCAAAATCAAATTGCAGCAGTCTCAACGCTAGCTACACACGTTGGGATGGTGCAACAACCAGCTTTCTGGACGCAACGGGAAACAACGTGATCAATTCACAAGTCTCCCACCCTAGCGTCGCAACCACTGGATCAGCGAGCTTGGATGCAATCGCTCGTCAGTCAGCCAATTTTCAATTTGCTGATGCTTACATCCGACGCATTTACCGTTCGAACGACTGCGGAGCGCTCAACTGGAATGGCGGTTTGCGTTACGGCAACTTGGAGCAGGGAATATCAGTCGATCAAACCCTGTCCGTGGCTACTGGCACAACTAACGTGACCACCGATATTGACTTCAATGGTTTTGGTATCCTTGGCGGATTGGACGGGGAACGTCATAGCGCATCTTCGGGCTTCTTAGTCTATGGACGAGTTCTTGGAAGTCTGCTGGCTGGCAACTGGCAAGCTGACTATCGACAAACGAATCAATTCGGCGGTGGCGTCATCGCAACTCATTACGAAGATTTTCGAGTCACCCCTGTAGTCGACTCAGAACTCGGTGTCGGGTGGCAGAACTGCACTGGTCGCTTCCGCGTATCAGCTGGCTATCTCTTCAGCACTTGGTTCAATGCGGTAACCAACCGAGATTACATTCAATCTGTTCGTAGCGGACAATTGCTAAACCTCGATGATAGTTTGACCTTCAGTGGACTAGCACTACGCAGCGAATTACGATTCTAAAATAGTCTCTGTAGCTGTCAACTTCACGAATTCAAAAGAGGCAGGTTCATTACCTGCCTCTTTTTCTATCAGGCACACTGAATTCGCCGTCCGCGCTAGCCAAACAGTCCGGCATGACCTAGCAACGATTGACACGTCTGACGAAAAGACTGTATGGATTAACGCCTGGCCAGCTGATCACCAAGACTCGTATAGCTGCCGCATCTCGATTGTTGCTCGAATCGACGTCATCCATTTCTGAAATCGCATTGCAGTCAGGATTTTGCGACCAAAGCGCTTTCACTCGGTCCTTTCGATCTGCCACGCAATTGATGTAGGTCAGGGCGATGTGATCGGGATGCGCTTCGCGGAACGCCTTGAACT
>JANNNN010000322.1:0-2894 GCA_031398555.1 Planctomycetia bacterium
GCTTGCGCTCTACCGTTACAAAGTAGATGGCATTGGGCTAACGCCTTCCGGCTGATCCGTCACTTATAAATTGCGGTTCACTCTGCGGTTTCTAATGAAACCAGCTGCTGCTCCATGTTTCTACTAAACCAACTACAGTCCCAGCGTCACTCATCATCCTTGAGAATATCGCGATTGGAAAACTTCATGTTGTCATCGCGACGATCCAGGCCGGCGCGTTCGAGCAAGCCACGACGCAGGACTTCGTCGATTTGATCATCGTCCGGTGGCGGCGCACCAAAGGCACCCAAGCCTTGCGGATCATATTCGATCGTATAAGTTTGCTTGGCGAATGCTATTTTGGCACCGGGGTCCAGTCGTTTGCGGCTGATCTTGTAGCCGTTGACTTTGGTACCGTTGCTGCTCCCCAGATCTTTGCAAAACCAATAACCTTGTTCAAGCGTCATCTTCGCGTGTTGGCCCGATACGTTATTGAATCGCAGAACGATATCGCATTCTTCGCGGCGACCAATCGTCAATTTATCTTTACGAAGAAAAATCGTTTCGCCACCGCCTGTGGGAACTAACTTGCCGTAATCAGGCATGACACGTCTCGCTATGCTGGCCGAATTTGAGGATTGAACCTGTCTGCAAAGTGGGAGCTGAGGTAGAATTACCGCAGTCTTCCCATTCGAATATCTTCTAATTTACGCTCCACCCATGAATGCGTCAATTTTGTCCGGTCAAAATAGTGATCCTATACCGGTCAATTGGCGGGATTTAGGGCATCGCTATTTTCCACTAAACGTCTATTTTCAACATCGTTTTGGCGGTCGAGTTCAAAAGATCAGCTTGGATGGCGGTTTTACCTGTCCAAATGTCGACGGAACTGTCGCTACTGGAGGATGTACGTTTTGCGACAACCAAGCGTTCAGTCCCAGTCGCCGCGTTCAGCGCGATGCCATCGCCAGTCAGATCGAACGAGGCATTTTTCTCCTCCGTCGGCGCTATGAAAACGAGATGTTTCTGGCCTATTTCCAGCCAGCAACGAACACTTACGGGCCAATCGATAAACTCCGGATGCTCTACGAAAGTGCCATCGAAGACCCTCGCATTGTCGGTCTAGTGATTGGCACCCGGCCCGATTGCATCCCCGACGACGTTTTGGATTTGATCGATGAAATCGCCGAGCGGACCTACGTTTGCCTCGAACTCGGTGTGCAGACGATTCATGATGCGAGCCTAGAGTGGATGAATCGGGGGCATGGACATGCTTCGTCGGTCGAAGCCATGCGGCGTGTTGCAGGTCGCAAGTTTGAAATCGGACTGCATATCATGCTGGGTCTGCCCGGCGAAACCCATGAGATGATGATGCAGACCGCCGACCAAGTGGCTCTTTGGAATCCGGCCGGCGTTAAGATCCACAACTTGTATGCCGTGCATCGAACTCGACTCGCAGAACAGATCAAAACCGGCGAAGTCACTTTGCTTGAAATGGAGGAGTACGTCCAGTTGCTGGCGGACTTTTTAGAGCGCCTTCCGCCTCATATCGTCATCGAGCGCATCTCAGGTGACGCACCGCCTCGTGATCTGATCGCGCCTCAGTGGGTCCTCGATAAAGGCTCGATCAAAAAGCGACTGATCGAAGTGCTTGAAGAACGCGATACCTACCAGGGTGCGAAATACGATGCGGCTCAACTCGCCACCGTGAACACACTACCTAACGCCCTTCCGTTGTTGAAACCATGAACACGACCGCAGCTACCGCAATCCTCAACATCGCGGCTTATAAATTTGTAGCCCTTACCGATTTACCGCCTTATCGGGCGGAATTGAGAAGGCTCTGCCAGGATCTTGAACTTCGCGGCACGATCATGCTCAGCCCCGAAGGGATCAATCTATTCGTCGCTGGTGAGGAACTGAACGTCCGTCATCTGCTCAAAGTCTTGCGCAGCAACCCACTGCTCGAAGATATCGACGTCAAAGAGAGTATCTCCGACAAGCAACCGTTCAATCGCATGCTCGTAAAACTCAAACGCGAAATCATCGCGTTTGGCATCGACGAAGTTCGTCCAGCAGTTAGGACTTCACCAAAGCTCAAAGCGACTGAACTCAAACAGTGGATCAGCGAGGGACGCAAATTTCGATTGCTCGATACACGCAATGTGTACGAAATCGATCTTGGTACTTTTCAAAATGCGGAACACTTAAGCATCAATCACTTCCGCGACTTTCCTGAAGCGATTGCAAAGCTCCCTGAAGAGAGCAAGCAAGAACCGATCGTCATGTTCTGCACCGGCGGCATCCGCTGCGAGAAAGCCGGACCACTGATGGAACAAGCGGGCTTTCAGCACATTTACCAACTTGAAGGTGGCATACTAAAGTACTTCGAAGAGTGTGGTGGTGCCTACTATGACGGTGCTTGCTTTGTATTTGACAACCGCGTCGCCCTCGATCCTGAGTTGAAACCGACGGGTGAACTACTGTGCTTTGCTTGTCAAGCTGTCATCACGCATGAAGACATGACCTCGCCCAATTTCCTATACGGAGAATATTGTCCCAAGTGCTTTTTGGCTCCCGAACAGGCTTATCAAAAGCAGCTTGAAAAGCGACAGCAAGCAATCAACAAATTTGCAAACCCGCTGCCGGGATCGGCACCTTATGACAACCTCCGCGAGATCCATGTTCCCGGTCGCTTTGAGAATTTTGCTTTGATCGACTTTCTTGACGCCTGGCATCCGCCGACTGGTCGCGAGCAGTGGCTCGTATGGCTCGCCGATGCCAGCATCATGATGGACGAACAGGCAGTTGCACCAGAGCGAACGGTTCATGGTGGCGAGTGCTTTGTTCAGCATATGCCTAACACAGTCGAGCCCGATGTAAACGTAACGATCACTTTGTTGCACGAAGACGAA
>JANNNN010000340.1:0-2236 GCA_031398555.1 Planctomycetia bacterium
GAGTAGAGTTGGGCTGCCAAGGTTTTGTTGTGACTTAGCACCAAGGTCGGACGCTTCATCTGCTGAATAACGTTCGCCATCGTAAACGTCTTACCCGAGCCCGTGACGCCCATCAATACTTGATGCTTCGCGTTTTCACGAAGCCGTTTCACCAACGTCTCGATCGCCTGCGGCTGATCACCAGCAGGAGCGAATTTACTCACCAATTCAAATTCGGCGGGAGCTTTTGCAACAATAGACATAGCTTAGGGTGCAATCCGTTCTCGGCTCTGTGCCGTAAGTATGGTTTCGACAGCAGTGTCTTGGGCTATACTATCTTCGGCTACGACGTCATTGATTGAAGTCTCACTAGTTTTAAAGCTGAGGAATGCTTCCAATTGTTTTAGCGTCTGTGGCCCAACCCCAGGAACTTCACCAAAATCTGACAGTGAATAAAAATCACCGTGCTGCTGGCGGTAGAGCAGAATATTTCTTGCCAATGACGGCCCCACTTCAGGCAGATTTAACAAGTCTCGCTCAGTCGCGTGGTTAATGTCGACTCTATATTCCACTTCGCCAATCGGCATTTTCGGTTCGCTGCGCCGCCATATTTGCCCGGCCCCGATCCACAATCCAACTAAAGCTAAAGTCAAAATCCAGCCACCTGCCCGCATGGACGCAACCGGCCCAGTATTTCGCAATTCGTTTTCTTTGTTTTCATCAGGCATTGGTTGTCTAACAGTCAGCTGAAGCCGTTCACACTGGCGATAAAACTAGCGATCTAAACGGCGTGTCCGCGAAAGCCAACTCCTAAGCGTACGCGACTCGGCAATTCAACTCAAGCCGACCTGCGGAATCGCTTTATCTACGCTAATGTAATGGTATTGACGTATCGATACTTCTTCCCTGAAGCACATAGGCCTAGCAAAATGCTCCAATCCGGCCGCGACTATGACCAGCAAACTCTGGATGAATTTCTCCGGGATGATTTAGAACAACTGGTACGTCTGGCGATTCGAGAAGACCTCGCACGTGGCATGGATCTAACCACCATCGCTGTCGTTCCCCCAGGTTTGTCTGCTTGCGCAAACATTATTGCTCGCCAGTCAGGCGTTGCCGCGGGCCTAGACCTTCTGACGTGGATCGAACAAACTTTGCAAGCAAGCATTGATGTTCAGCTGCACATTGCGGATGGCAAAGTGTTTCGGTCTGGCGATTGCCTGGCGACCCTTACTGGAGATGCCCGAGACGTCCTGACCTGCGAACGCACTTTGTTAAATTTTCTTGGCCGCTTGTGTGGTATTGCTAGCTGGACGGCCGAGCACGTTCGCTTGATCGCTGATCTGCCGGTCAAACTATATGACACTCGCAAGACCACTCCTGGTTGGCGTCGACTTGAGAAGTATGCCGTGGCTTGCGGGGGCGGCAAGAATCATCGAATGGGTTTGTACGACGCGATCCTCATCAAAGACAATCACCTCGCCTGTCACGCCCGTGTTACCGGCAAGTTGCTGAGTCCTAGCGAAGCGATCCATCACGCTCGCGACTTTCTTGCTGAGCAACCCGATGCGCCAAGCGACGCGATCCTCGAAATCGAAGTCGACTCACTGGCGCAGCTCGACGACGCGCTTCCAGCGAATCCCGATATCGTGCTGCTGGATAATATGTCCACGGATCTCCTTCGCGAGGCCGTGCTTCGACGCAATAAATTGAATCCATCCGTGCAACTCGAAGCTTCGGGAGGCGTTCGCTTGAATACACTCCGAGCAATCGCGGAAACGGGCGTCGACCGCATCAGCGTTGGTGCTTTAACACACTCCGCGATTAACCTTGACCTCGGCCTCGACTGGGAATTGGGCGGTGCGAGCGACTAGGAGGCCGGAGCTGGTTTCGTTAGAAACCGGCCGCATGGAAGGTAGTCGAGAGCTTCTTCCCGGTTTCTTACGAAACCAGCGACAGTGATCTCGCCGATGTAGAAGTCAAGAATATCGTGGGCCTAGCTCATCGTGATCTGTCGGCCAATGCATTCCAGCAAAAATTCGATAATCTCAATCTGTCGAGTCGCTTCGTCGAGGTCACGGCCCCACGTGTAGATGCCATGACGACGAATCAGGTAACCGTGAGTGAGCGGTTTGTCGGTATCTTGCATCGCAGCGGTGACTTGCTTGGCCAGGACTGGGATGTCTTGGGTGTTCTCAAAGATCGGTAACCATTCGCGATGTTCATGCGTGGTCACACCGCTCAGGCCCTTGAGCAT
>JANNNN010000344.1:0-9053 GCA_031398555.1 Planctomycetia bacterium
CATGTACCGACGCAGGCAAAGATCGAGGATTTTTTTTTCGGCCTGAGATCGGCGATGAACTCATCGTGGGTTTCCTCAATCAAGACCCCAGAGATCCCGTCGTCCTAGGGATGGTGCACAGTAGCCAGAAAGCTGCGCCAATGCCTTTGTCAAATGCAAACCATGAAAAGGCTATTGTCACTCGCAGCAAGCTTCAAGTGCATTTTGACGACGATAAAAAAGTGATCACCATCAAGACGCCCGGCGGAAACAAAATCGTCGTCAGCGATCAAGACCAAGCCATATCGCTGGAAGATTCGCATGGCAACCTCATCAAAATGAATAGTGAAGGTATCACCTTAGAGGCCTCGAAAATTACCCTAAAAACAAAGCAAGAAATCAAGATCGAGGCAGGCACCGACCTGAAAGCCAAAGGCAATGCGAATGTAGAATTGAAAGCCGGTGCTCAAGTCAAAGTCGAAGGGAGCGCTGGTGCAGATTTCACCACCTCAGCCATCGCCACCATCAAGGGCTCCCTAGTCAAAATTAACTAGTCACTGAACTGAAAACAGGATTCGTTTTATGCCACCCGCAGCTAGAGTTACCGACAATCATGTGTGCCCTATGGTAACGGGACTCGTGCCGCATGTAGGTGGTCCGATCCTGCCTCCCGGTGAGCCGACAGTACTTATTGAGAATCTCCCAGCAGCTACGGTGAGTACCATGTGCGTCTGCGTCGGGCCTCCGGACACGATTGTGGCAGGTTCTGCGACGGTCCTCATTGGAGGAAAGCCAGCAGCACGTCTCGGAGACGCGACGGCTCACGGCGGTACCATCGTGATGGGTTCGCCGACAGTAATGATTGGAGGCTGACATGAGTGTTTCAAAATCTTTTCTTGGAACCGGCTGGGGATTCCCACCCACTTTCGAAAAAAGGGGAAAGGGCGGCGGCGTTGCGTTGGTTTCAGACGAATTCGACATTAGCGATAGTCTCAGCATTTTGTTCAACACCAAGATAGGCGAACGCATAATGCAACCATCGTACGGGGCTGATCTAAAGTCCCAGGTGTTTGAGACGATGAACGATTCGTTTTTGACATTTATTGCAGACATGTTACGGACAGCCATTGTCTACCACGAACCTCGCATTGAAACAGAACGGCTCACGGTTGAGCCCGATCATTTGGAGGGACGGCTCAAGATTGCGATCAACTATCGCATTCGCGGAACAAACAGTCGATTCAATTTCGTTTTTCCTTTCTACTTCAAAGAATCCGGTCAGCAACCATGATTCGATCTGGCGGACTAAAGTAAATGACTCAACGAACTGAAAATCGCAGTCGAGTCCAACGAGACGGCACAAGTCAATCAAAGCGAAGCTTGCCGGCACTTAGCCCCGGTTTCGTGGCGGTCGATGCTCGCGATGTTGGTGACTTCCTGGTTTTTGCTCAGCGATTCGCAAAACGCGTTATATATTACAAACTTGACAACACAGAAAGCGGCCTATGGGACAAACTGTTTGATGGCGATGCGAGTTTGTTCATTGCAGCAATCGAAAGGACCAATCCTCTGCCGCTAGAGGCTGAATTCAAAGTAGCGATTAAAGGAACTGCAACGACTGAAAATTTGAAACAGCGTGTTAAGCTACTTGTGGAGCTTGCTGAGAAATTGATTGATTGGCGCAACGGTGTTGGGGATGCTACCGACTTCCGGGAGCAAATTGATCGAAGAATGAATGCAAATCTAAAAGAGACCGTTCTCATGCATTGGTTGTCAACAAATCGACAAACCGATCTAAAGAACCATTACCAAAATTCCTTCCGTGAGATTTCAGACGTAACCAAGCAGCATCTCGAGGATGAATTCTCCAAGATATATGGCGTGTTAGTTACCATCATTCGAATGGCGCCGGGTTATTTAGACCAGGATTTGAGCAAACGAAGTAATGTCGAGCCGCATATCGCACTGTTCATCGCGTTCCTGCGTCTCTATCTCTTACTCCGGGATGATGCCAACCAACTAGGTCAAAAGCACCTTGACTTCTTTTACGAACGGGTTTTACGAATTCAGAGGCGTTCTGCAACGGCCGACAAAGTGCATGTAATTGTCAATCTTGCAAAACAAATCGCTCATGAACATAGACTCACCGCTACCACGCAGCTCGATGCCGGCAAGGATGCAACTGGGGTACCGCTGATCTACGCACTCGATGAAGATTTAGTGGCAGGCCAAACACAGATAAAGAGTTTCAAGACAATCTTCGTTGATTCTGAGAAGAGGCCAGATGGTTCATTTCCAAGAGTGGCTCATGCTGCTCCCGTTGCCAATTCGGGTGATGGAAAGGGTGCGAAGATCGAGGACGCGGAGCGACCTTCCTGGCCAACTTTGGGAAGCAAAGAGACCCCACAGGCAGTGATCGGATTTGCTTTGGCATCTCGATCGCTTCTGCTAGCGCAAGGGGCTCGAACAATCACAGTAGAACTGCAAGGCACTGGGTTTTCCTCGCATTTGCCGGAATCCCTTGCACGCGGCTCACTCGTAGTTGAATTGAGCGGTGGAAAGGGTTGGTTTCAGCCGGATGAGTCAACGGCGAAGTTTGAATCTGGTAATGATGGTATTCAGTCAAGTAAACTTACGCTAACGATCAAGCTAAAGTCGACAGCCGAGGCGGTTTCCTTCGGCGACCCGAAGGTGCTTGGCGAAAATTACGGCAGCTTAGTCCCAATTCTCAAGGTGACTCTGGACCAATCCAAGGTTGCATATGGATTGCTTGAGGGCGTGAGGCTTGAGAAGATCACGTTGAAAACCGAAGCCTCGGGCATCACCAACGTTGTCGTCCAAAACGACCTATTCGCGATGAGTGCTGCGAAACCGTTTCTGCCCTTTGGCCCTTCACCTTCGGTTGGCTCCAACTTCTATATCGGATGCGCTGAGGCGTTCGAAAGGAAGCTGACGAACTTGAAGATCAACGTCACTTGGGACTCTTTGCCAACTACTTTTGCGGCCCACTACGAAGGCTACGATGTTGGGGAGGGTAAGCCAGAGATTGAAGAATTCAAAGTTCGTGCGGAAATACTTCAAGATGGAAAATGGGTTGTCGCAAGTGATGGAAAGCAACTGTTTGAAAAAACGAGCGAAGGCAATGTAAATAAATATTCAACAATTGAAGTTCAAGATCTTGCGTTCCAAGAACCACGACCCATCGGGGAACTTCGAGAGTGGACGCCTGCCACGCAACACGGTTTCCTGCGTTTATCGCTAAAGGATCAATCGTTTTATCATTCCGATTACGTTCGCATATTGACGAGACAAAGCTTAGCAAACGCAAGGTTGCCGAAGTGCACTCCAGGGGCGAAATACAAGGGCAAAGACGAAAAAGTTGTTACGTGTACTGATACAAATAGGAAAGAGATTATGGCCATCGTCCCCAACGCCCCCTACACGCCAACTATCAAAGCAATGGAACTAGCTTATGAAGCGACGGTCGACTCAACCAGTCCCGAGGCAATCACGTTTTTCCACCTCGAACCGTTTGGTTATCGACAGCTGACGCTACCTACCGAAGAGAATCCCCAACCCCAACCTCTCTTAGCTCAATTCAACGACGAGGGAAGCCTTTACATCGGTCTTGAAAAACTTGAACCTCAGCAAAGCCTTTCAATCCTCTTTCAGGTCGTGGAGGCAACTGCGGATGCGGAAGTTAAGAGGCCCGAGGTGGATTGGTATTACTTGCAATCGAACGAGTGGAAGCCGTTCAATAAATTTGACATCGCATCGGACACGACTCGCGGTCTGATCGCTTCGGGCATTGTCCACTTCAAGATACCCAAGGACATCAATTCCAGGAACACCTTGCTTCCCTCTGACTTATTTTGGCTGCGAGCCAGCGTCAAGGAGGGCGCTACGGGAGTAAGCGACCTAATCAATGCTCATACACAAGCGGCCAGGGCTACGCTTGTCCTTGGGAACAATGATCCAATTCATTTAAAATCGCCGTTGTCAGCCGATTCAGTTTCGAAGCTGGTGCAGGAAGACATGGCTGTTTCCGGTATTGTGCAACCTTACGATGGGTTTGGAGGCCGTCCGGTTGAGAACGGAATGACCTACTATACGCGAGTGGCGGAACACCTTCGGCACAAAGGACGCCCAATTACCCTATTCGACTATGAACGGCTTGTCTTGGAGAACTTTCCCAAGATCTACAAGGTGAAATGCGTTAATCATACGAATGCGCAGCATCAATTGGCTCCGGGGAATCTTCTCGTCGCAGTCATCCCGGACTTCAGTCAACTCAAAGCCGTAGATCGTCGTCAGCCAAAGGTAACGTTAGACGACCTTGACGCAATTCGTGCGTACCTTGAATCCATCAATTGTCCATTCGTTCACAATGATCAGAGCAAACAACGCGAACGACTTCATGTAATGAATCCAATCTATGAATTCGTCAAAGTTACTTTCAAGGTCAAATTTCAAGCTAACGTAACGGCTACAGAATTCCATAAACGTCAGCTCAACGAGGACATCAATCGCTTTCTTTCGCCATGGGCGTTCGAAAATGGCGTTGAGATTTCATTCGGTGGCAAAGTCTACAAGTCATCGATACTCAATTTTGTTGAAAAGCGGTCCTATGTCGACTTTGTCACGGATTTCGAAATGTCGCATAAGAGTCGCGAAGATCTGCCAGCGTCTGAGGACTTGGATGCGATCGAAGCCGCAACACCACGCAGCGTTCTGATTCCCGACCAACAGCATGACATTACAGTGATCGAAGAAGACAACTGCCGTTCATCCAATGCTTCCAACTCACTAGGTTCGCAATCCCGATGAAGGCTACTAAGCGATCCATCTCCAGCACCAACGCCTCCTTTCCCGAGTATCTGGATTTTCAGAAACTCCGTGACCAAGGTATTGATCATTGCCAATCGCTCGCCAGCGATCTCTGGACCGACTTTAATTTACACGACCCCGGCTTGACCATCCTGGAAGTTCTTTGTTACGCATTGACGGACCTCGGCTATCGAACGAATCTGCCATTCGAAGACCTCATTGCACGCAGCCCGCAGCAAAAGCTGAAGGACGACAACAGCGGAAACCAAGGCAAACCGACTGACGACAACTTCTTTACCGTCGAGCAGATTCTTACATGCAATCCAGTCACCCTCTTGGATTTTCGGAAGCTGCTAATTGATGTCCCTGGCGTGAGAAACGCTTGGATCAATCCGGCAGAATGGAGTGGTCCGTCTATATATCTAAATCCAACCACCCGACAGCTTCAATACGAACCTCCACCTCCAAATGCCGACAAACCAATCGCTAACATGCAGGTTAAGCCTAATGGTATATATGCAGTCTACCTCGAGCTTGATGATGATTTGAACGACTCTCAGCACGAATTCGTTTTGCAGCAAGCAAAACAAGCCTTGCATCGCCATCGCAACCTCTGCGAAGATTTTCGTCGACATTGCTATCCTCAAGGATGAGCACATTGCTATCTGCGCAGATATTGAGATCGAAACTTCGGCCAATCCGCCAGAGGTTTTATTTGCGATTCATCGAGAACTATATGAGTTTCTTTCGCCGACTATCAAGTTCTACGGCCTCCAGGAAATGTTGCAGAAAGGCAAACAAATTGAGGAGATCTACGCTGGTCGGCCTATGACTCCGTTAGCTGGCTTGTCAAATCTTGATGGCGTCAAATCGAGTCACGGATTCATCGACGTCGATGAATTGGAACGCATACAACCGAGAACGACACTCCACACTTCTGACTTGTACCGAATATTGATGGCCGTGCCGGGAGTGCTCGCCGTTCGCGATCTTCAGGTAGTCAATTATGTCGAGGGCAAATCTAAGTCATGCGGAGAAAAGTGGTGTTTGCAACTGACGTCAAACCATAGGCAGTTATTTGATTTGGCTCGATCCAAGATTACTTTTTACAAGCAACAATTCCCCCTGCTTGTGAGTGAACAACAAAAGACAGTTGCACAAGAAAGGCTTGAAAAGATCCGAAAGGTCGGGGCGAAGGCCTTACTTGCCAAACAATTGCTGGATCTGGCTGTTCCCGAAGGGCAGTTTCGAGAGGACCTCGCCGATTACCGATCGACAGTGCACGAGTTTCCAAAAGAATATGGAATCGGCGAGGATGGGATTCCGGAAAACGTTCGTGTGGAGCGAAAGGCACAGGCACGTCAACTGCAAGCCTATCTGATCTTCTATGATCAGATAATGGCGAACTATCTTTCCCAAATCGCCAATGTTCGCCGACTATTCTCGATGGAAAGTCAGGACCGAACCTATTTCACGCAGCGACTCTCTGATGACCCTAGTATAGGTATTCCTCAAGTCGCTGATCTAATTAAAAACTACAAGTGTTGCACACGGGAAACAGACTACCCATCGGAACCGGAAAACTATTGCGACTATTTAAAATTCATAGTTGAGAACCCTGGCAAGTTCGCAGCGCGGAGGAATGCATTTCTTGATCATTTACTCGCCCGATTCGCCGAATCGTTTACCGACTATGTGCTACTGATGTTCAACATCACGGGACAGCGAAATGATGATCAGCAAATTCTCGCAGAGAAGTCTCAGTTTCTACTCAACTATCCTGAGACCAGTCGAAACCGCGGCAAAGCGTTCGACTACTGCAATTTTGAGTCGTGGGACACCGACAATGTTTCCGGTCTCGAGAATCGAGTCCGAAGTCTCTTGGGAATGGGCACATCGAGCGACCTCAACAAACGTTCGACATTAGGGAACACCACAATTGTGGCAGAAGCACGGAAGACGCACTGGTCTATTAATATTGAGCCTGCGCACAGCGCGAAGCTCAAATTGACGAGTCGACTGGGTTATGATTCGGAAGTGGAGGCTGAAATTGCATTTAATGATTTCTGCAAACTTGCGGCTGATAAGAACAACTATCGACGCCTACGCTACTCGGATCTCACTCAAGGAGATACTGTTGCATATGGAGGAAATACTGCTACTTACGGCTTCTCTATTGTTGACAGTAGCAAGATTATTGTTGCTGAGGTTGAACAACCTTGGAATTCGGCCGAGTTGCGTGATATGTACTATTCGCAGTTGATGCGATCGGCGCTATGCGGTCAGGTGCAGTGCGAGTATTTTCAAAATTCGGAAGAGTACTACTATCGGCTTGACAGCGAGAATGAAGTGCTTTTGCTTGAGAGTTTCCAAGGCTATGAATCCGAGGACGAAGCTCACGTTGCCTTTATGGGGGAGTTCTTACGACTAGCCGGCGATCTTCAAAATTTCCGGATGGACGACGATCTTGACTTTGGTTTCGATCTCTATTCATTTGAGGAAGATCGAGTTGTTGCTTGGCATCCAGAACGCTTTGCAACATGCGATGAACGAGATGCGAGAATGCTCGCGATTATTGAACTTGTGCAAGGAGCTGTTGCCCCTCAAATCTTTCCCGAAGGTGCGTTCGGATTCAAACTACTGAGCTCCGAAGATGTCTTGTTAACAAGTACCCGTGTTTACCCTTCAGAGCAACGAGCGGAATGGGAATGCGAAAGGCTCAAAAGACTTGCGAGAAATCATTGTAGCTATCGCAATACAGGGCGAGGCGAGGGCAAGTGTCGCTTCGGAATTGAACTTGTTGATGTATCAGGTACGGTGGTTGCTCGCGATCCGAGGCATTACCCAACTCGTGGTAATCGAGACGCAGCCAAGCGAAGAATTTACGCAGCAGTCGTTGATGCCGGTACGATCATTAACTTCATCGGTAAGAGACAGAAGTTCCTTTTGGTTGACCACCAATCGAACTGCCACTTGGAAAGCGTGTCTGTCTACGAAACGGACTTGGAGCTCCAGCGAGATTTTGAATTAATGCAATTGTTTGGTAAGGAAACTGAGCACTACAAACACATCGGCAAAATTGGCGAATTCTCCTTTGAAGTTACTGATAGAGACGGAAAATCGCTGGCCCGGCATCCTAAAACATATCTGAACGCTTACGAACGCGACTCGGCAATGGCCGACGCTCATTTTTTTATTCGAACGCGAGGCGTACACCATCATCTTTGTACGATTGATGGTAAGTTTCTTGTTCAATTGCGAGATTCGAGCCAAGCCGTCATGTTACAAGGGATGCATCAAGGGACGAAAAAGTTCTTTGCGAGAGAACATCTGCTATCCATCCTTGAGGCTGCCACAGATGCCAGTTTATACTTTGATATCGACGAAGATTCGCAGTCATACGGATTTGAGGTTGTGGATCATTCCGGTACGACGATCGCGGAACATCCACGAAAATATGCCGATGCAACGAAACGCAACGAAGTTCGCGATGAATGGATTCGACTTATCCGGAAGATAGCCTTGCAGCCTGTTCGACTGACTGACAGCTATTACTATCATCTTACTGACGTCGACCGGAGAGTTTTATTGCGCAGTTCTGGCAACTGGCTAAACGAGGAAGATGCTCGCAACGCATTTCGGGAGCTCGTACCACGGTTGTTGGACAAAGAAAACTACCAGTCCATTTATGATAACAAAGGTTGCCGGTATACGTTTCAAATCGGCGATGAAAAAGGTACAACCATCGCTAGTCACCCCTCATTCTACATGCTGCCGAGACTCAGAGATGAGCGGATTCTGGATGTGGTGGGCCTTGTCAAGACTCAACAACTCTCCTGTCAATTCAATGGCTCAGAAAAGGGATATTATTTTCGGCTCTCGAGCGGTGGCGATGGGCTAACGAGCGTGGAGAGATTTGAAAGCGAATCGGATGCTGCAAACGCATCGTTGCTACTCTTCTCGCAGCTGCGAAAAACGCCCGCATACACGATCGAGCAGAATGGAGAGCATTACTATTTGATCTTGCAGAACGAAAACGGCAAAGTGCATGCGATTTCAGACCCAGGTGAACCAGCTGAATTGTTCAACATGCGAGACAGAATCATTGAGCTCGCAAACGCACCAGGTAAACTTACAAACAACCCTGTTTCCTTTGAAAAGGCATTCCGATATCGGATTCAAGGACCAGACGACGAGAGTTATCTTGAGTCCAATTCAGTAAGTAAGGATGATTGCAGAGACTGCAG
>JANNNN010000407.1:0-11302 GCA_031398555.1 Planctomycetia bacterium
GTTCGCCGCGATGTCCACAATGTGGCTCGACGCTCCCTACTGAAGCGCTCGGAGGCATGTGCCCACGTTGCTTGCTTTTCCAAGCAGCATGGGATACGGGCGACGGAGACGATTCACCATCGCGACCCCTGCCGCCTGGCATTGAAGCGGTTCAAGCAGCCTTTCCGCAACTGGAAGTCATCGAGTTGATCGGTCAAGGCGGAATGGGGGCGGTGTACAAGGCCCGGCAAAAATCGCTCGATCGCTTCGTCGCCATCAAACTACTGACGCGGAAGTCGGTAGGACAACACGACTTTGAAGCTCGCTTCACACGCGAAGCCAAGGCGCTGGCGGAATTGAATCATCCCAACATTGTCACGATTCATGACTTCGGCCAAGCCGGAGGCTTCTACTTCCTACTCATGGAATACGTCGATGGAGTAAATCTTCGGCAAGCGATGGATGCTGGGCGGATGTCGCCAGCTCAAGCGCTGTCGATTGTGCCACCAGTCTGCGAGGCGCTGACGTTTGCCCACAACCGAGGGATCGTGCATCGAGATATCAAGCCCGATAACCTGCTGTTGGAGTTGAACTACTTGATAAAAGCTCTGTCGTTTGCAGATGGAGTAGTTCATGAGCAAGACTCGTAAACAAGTCAATAAGAAATGAGCTCTGATTTATCGCTGTTCGCCAACGAAAACAAGGCTAAAACGCGAATCGATGCCCATCGCAGCCAAAAACTGGCGCCCGAAGACCGGGCGTAGATGAGAAATAAATGGATGACAGTTTTTCGCGGGAACCTCACAATTCCCAAGGATTTTCGATCGCAGACTACAAAATTCATGCAAAACTGTCATCGAATTTCGGGCCGCGGAAATCCGCGTTGAATCGCAAATAGAAGCGAATGGTCCGACACTTCTCATCCAGTACTTGCTCGCCAAACGCATGGCTTCCGTAAATACCAAAATCTACAAATAAGTCAGGTTCATTAGCAACAGTAGATTCCCGAACAAGCTTGACCCAAATGCCGTGTCGATGATGAGCATCGATCCAGCTAAGCATAGGCTCGGCGGGTAGGCGCTGATCGACTGGCCAAATCGAATCGTCGAGAATTACGATGCGTTCGATATTTATGGCTTGTTCGTTAACTAGTTGCAAATTGAGTTGCGTACTTTGTTTGCCAGGTTCGTCTTGCCAGTACTGGTCACTTTTGGCCCAGGCTGCTGAACGATAAAGAAATACGTGTCGGCTACGCAGTAGTGCTTCGTAAACGATTCGCCAACTTTCGGTGCCGTCGAAAACCAATGTACCTTCGGCGACCCGCTCCAAAGAAGATTTCAAAGCAACGATTTGCTGCAGGGCAGCTTCTCGAAATACCGGATCCGGAATCTGACTGATGTTCTTCAAAGCACGGTCAATGTCTTGATATTGCTCAAAAATGTCTGCATCGTGTTTGATACTAAAAGGCAGGTCGAGCGGGTGATCGCTAGACAGCAGTCGATGCCGGTCCGAGTTTTCACGCCAAGCCAACCACCCGAACCCAAGGCTCAACAACAGTGCGATGTAAAGCGTCAACCCACCAACACCGACCGTTTGGTAGGTTGCAATGGCCACAACTGCGCTGGCGATAGATACTGCGTAAGGTAGCCAGCCGCCGATATGTGGGGTCTTTTTCGTAGATTGCATGGCCGCAGAATATGCCATTAGATCCAGAGAATCAAGCTAAATCTGGTGACGGAAATGAGGATGGGGGCTCCAAAATTTGGCAACTCCCATACCGAAGTTGAGGCAGTCCTCTAGATTGTTAGCGACGTAACTCTCCTTCCGCCCACCTCGAACTCAATTCGATCACTCGCGGAGGACACGCCCACCTGAATGCGCTGGCGAAAATTGGGTGATGTTAGATTGACCGCTCAACTACCCGGGGTTCGCTGGTGCCGGAAGACTGAGCTAAACTCAGAATCCAAACTCGCACCGGTTTGGGTGACCGGTGCAGGTTAAGAAGCCGGAAATATATCGCATCAAGAGATGAAATCAAACCAACTTTCAGCTCAACGATTAGTGCAAATGGACTAAATGCTTTGGCAGAGTTCCAGTCGAGGAGGGAAGCGAATATTCACACGATTCCCAGCATGCCATTTTTGCCACGCGAAATCTGTTCCAGCTCAATTCGTCGTTCTTCCCTCGTCAGATTAGAATTACTCGTATGCTCCGTCGCCGTTTCGCCTCTGTTATGCTAGTCGAAATGAAAGAACTACTTTGCATGATTCTATCATTGCGGTTTGTGCTTCCGCCACTGCCCGCTTTCGGCCTAATACGGACGAGTTCAACACGCAGTTCTACTTTCCGTAAGTCTTTTTCGATTACTCACCGAGGTTTCAATGTTCGTACAAGTATGGATTGCTAGTTTCGTCCTTAGCTCAACCTTTGTTGTCCCAGCCGATCGTTCCGCAATCCCAGAAAAGTCGATTGCCCAAAAAAAGGAATTGCTATTCTCAGATGACTTCGGGGGAACGGAACCAGCCAAGGTGTGGCATAAGGTCGTTCCAACGTTTGTTGTCGAGAATGGTGTGATCAAAGGAACCCAGACTCGAGACAAGGACATAGAAGCTTCTGGTGGAAAGCCTGCAATTAAAGCGCATGCAGCAGTACATGGCCTTGAGATTCCAACCAAGGATAGCGTTGTCGAAGTTAGAATCCGGTTTGAAGGTGCAACGATGATCGATGTCGAGTTCGATGATCGCAAGTTCACAGGAGCGCACTACGGCCACATTTGCAGAGCTCAAGTACGTCTTACTGGCGTCACAATCATAGATGAACGGGACGGTGGCATGCGTAATGACATTTATGAAATGAAGAAGGACCCGGCGCGGAAGGCTGAGGTTGCGAAACTTCTTGCAGGTCGAAGTGTCACTTATCCCAAGAAACTTGAATCTGGTAAGTGGTATACGCTCGTTGTCGAGACAATTGGCGACGAGATGCGAGTCACAATCGATGGGGAGCCTTCGGGCTATCTCAAGTCGTCAGGCATAGGGCACGCGACAAAGTCCAAGATCGAGCTCGGTGTCGCAGGAAAAGACGGATTGCTCGACGACATTAAGGTATGGAACGCGGAACCCGCCAAGCAATGATTCTCAGGTTGCAGAGCGCCTTGTGAACTCTTCGCTAGGCAATACGCTTTATCCTGCTTGCACTGGACGGCCGGGCTCGGCGAGCCCGAGCAGTTGACTCAACGCAAGTCAAAACGGCTGACCGAGGGCTTCGTCCGCAAGTACGCCCAACATGGGCGTGAGTTTATGGGGTGCGGTTCGACAAGAACTTAGTCCCCTGTGTTTAGTTCCGGTGTTTCCAACGGGAGTCATCATACCAGATGGATAGCTCATAAGAAAACAACACGAGGTGAGACTTACAGACGACTCGTAAGCAAGGAGTCGTTACCGAATTCATAGAGTTGCGTTATCTCTACCCACGACGCTACTGTCCAATTCTGCTGCCGCCCAATAGCGGATGAAGCAATCAGCCGTTGGCGAGCGCCGCTCAACGGCGCTTATTAGCTCAAACCGATTGAGTACGTCGGCGTGACGCCGATTCCAATTGCAAGAGGCTGGGCAAGGTCACGACCTTGATCTTAATTCTCAGTATTTCCCGAGCCAACTCTGTTACCAATCGCAAACCGTTGGCCTTCGAATTAGCCTCAATGAAACAACTTCGAGTCAAATCGACGGGAGGTCGAGCACGATGTGTAGAAAATGTCCTTTGGTAGAATCGGATTCGCACGGAGCTCTAGCCATTGGCATCGCGAGAATGCAATGGACAAATCATTTGAATCTGCGGTTACAAGTTATTTAAGGGCTCGCTCACTTTCAGCAGCGACTGGTGTCGAGTATCGATCAACGCTGAGTAAATGGAGCGCATGGGGCAAGGGAGTTCCGCTTGCAAGCATCGGTAGATCTGAAGTACGGGAGTTCTTAGACTGGGTACATGAGCGTGCAGTTGCGAACGAGGGCTCGAATCCCGGACGCACTGCCAACAAGTGCCGCGAGCATCTGAGAGCAGTATTGTCATGGGCTTGGGAAGAAGAGCTCGTCGAAACACTTCCACGATTCCCAAAGTCAAAGCTGCAGCGCGATATTGCGGGTAGACACTACCTTACAAAGACAGAACTAAATGCGTTGTATTTTGCAACTTATCAGCTTCCGAGACCCCGCGGATGGCATCAGCGTTTGACGTTGGTCGGTATTGGCGAAGTGCCTTGGTGCTTTTCTTCAACTACGGACTGGATACTGGTACTGTTTGGAAATGGAAGCCAGTTCACCAGCCGATCTTGTGGAGAAACGTGTGTTGGTCTCAAGCCTGTCCCGATGGCCGTGGTAAGATACGTTCGCCGTGGGGATGGATTACCTATCGTCGCATAAAGACTAGCAAGGTCTTTATTCGTCCAATGAATAGCGTTGTCCACTCGCACTTAAAGAATTTACTTCATGATGCTTGCAAGCCGGATGCACCAGTTCTAGAGGGAGGTTCGTCGAGGCCCAACGCGCTGTTCGAAGATTTGTGCCGACTTGCGAACATTTCTGCGAAGCGCGATATCGAGACTGGCGCTGGAACAGGCGTGGGACTTGAAGGATCTTCGTAAGACGTGCGCCACCTACTACGACCAACATGTCCCTGAATCTGCGGTCGAAATATTAGGCCACTCGGTAAAAAAAAAGATTCACTTACCGACATTACGCGGATCGTGACCCGCTTGCCTTCCGGGCGATCACTACACTTCCGCAGCGGACCGCATTCTTATCGCTGATCAGAGGTCACGACGGGGGATGTCCGTGTTGCAGGAGAAGATTTTGACTACGCAACCCGGTTGGGGTAACCGGTGCGACTTATAGGGCCAATCAAATGATCGTTAGTAAGTGGATTTTGTTGCCTCAGCAATCCTCGGTAGCATCGACCAACTTGTAGCGAAGCGTTATCATCTTGCGTTCTTGAATGACTCGATGTGCGTCTCACGCATGGCGATGCCGTCGTGGATGAAGCAGGGCGGATCGTCGTACTTGAGTAATCGAAGACCGGATAATTGAGCAGACGATGCAAGCTGTATGAGGTCGTCTTTTGCTGGTACAAACTTGACAACTGAGCCAGGGCCAGACAACTCAGGACTGGCATGCTCCTTTTCGCCAGTGAGCATTCGCAGCAGCAATCGACCTCCGGGCTTGAGCACTCGTGTCGCTTCACTGATGATCCGCTCGCGATCTTCTTGCGAAGTTGGCAGGTTGAAAGAACCACGCAAACGTACTTCATCTACTGAGTTGTCGCAGGCATCGATGCGGAGAGGCATAGGTTTGCCGAGGCGGTGCTCCCAGACAACTGCATTGTCGGGAAGCGTGCTATTTGTCATTACCTCCAGACTTTGGCCAACACCCCGATGATTCAGAGAATCATCATCGAGCGTGTAGATTTCCCAGAGCGTGTTATCTGGATCATGAATCCAGAATTTGGTTTGCTTCGCGTAACAGCATTCAACTCCCACCTCTCGCTGAGAACGAACACCGCGTTTTTCAAGTCGCTCTTGAGCCGCCACCAACTGACGCGCATTGCCAAGACGGATCCCTAAATGGTTGAGCGTGCCGCCTCCCGCGCGTCCGTTCGGTTCGAGCGACAGTACAAGCGGGGGCTCGTCCGTCTCGAACTTGGCATAGTCAGCACGCTGTTTTGCCGGTGGCCGATCAAACAGAATCTCGTAAAAGCGAATGGATCTCTCCAAGTCGGTCACGTTCAGTGAAATATGGAAACGAACAACTGGAACTACCGTTGGGAGTGTCAGATTTGTAGTCATAGTGTGATTGCTTTCAATTGTCAGCGGTTGAAGCGAGCCGAGGTTTTGATTTGGGTAGTGGTGTAAACATGGCGGCGATTGCCATTGCGAATACGAAACTAGCGAGAAGTATAAAGATGAATGTGTAAGAAGTGGTGGCTCGTTTGCTGGCGGAGAAAATTACGGGGCCTGCCGCCGACGCATACACAGTCAGCATCTGCGCGACGCCCTGTATTCGCCCAAGTTCACGATTGCCGTAGATCTTTCCCCAAGTTGCAAAATAAAGCAACGCAACTGCGCCGGAAGCAATTCCCAGTCCGACGCCGTAGGCATAAGCATGCCAAACTTGCGTGGCTTGCGTAAGGCCTACCAACGATAGCGATGTTACAAATAAGCAGACGGCCAACAAGCGATTCAGCGACACATAGTTCACCAGCCAGCCGAAAACAAACTTCGCAAAAATGGCCACAATCGTTACTTCGGCCAGCACATTAAAATACAAATTGCGATCAAAGCCGCGTTCACTGAATATGTCTTCGTTGAATAGTGCTACTCCAGAGTAAATCATGCCCCACACGGAAATCGTCAAGCTAAAAGTCCAAAACGGTGGGGTACGCAGCGCTTGACCGAGCGTAAATCCGTCGCCCTCACCAGCCAAATTTCCTTCAGCTCGAGTTGATCGGTTTCTGGGAAGTACCAGGACGCTAAGCGACAGTGCAACGAGCGAAAAACCGATGCCTGCCCAGATCGTTCGCCACGAAATGTTTTCCAACGTGAATGCCCAACCGACGCCTTTGATCAAAGCGAGGTGTAGCGGAGCCGAAAGAACAGCGTACCAAGCCATTGCTAAGCCGAGCCGCTGTGCAGAAAAAGACTTGGCGACAATCGTGATACTTACTACCGAAAGTGCACTTTGCCCGAGCCCGCGTGTCAAAGTAATCGCAATTGCCAAAGCCCACAGACTGCTAACGCGACTCATCGCGATCACGACCATTCCTAACAGAACCAGATTGACAGCCAGCACCCAGCGCCGATCAAAACGATCAAACAGCCAGCCGATTGGAATGCAAAATGCCGAGCCAACGAGAGTCGCCCAGAAATTGATGGTAGCAAACAGAACACGACCATCATCCGTCAACAGTTGAAAATCTTTCAGCAATGGTTCGGTGACCATTCCCAAACCGTGCGTGCGGCCTGGGTAAGTCGCCGCCATGGCGATGGCGCCGATCAGTATAACTATAAAGTCTGCATAGCCACGGTTCACTGCCGTGGAATCAACTGGCTGATTCGTGACGGGTGTTGTCTGAACACTTTCAGCAACATGGTCGCGCGGCTGATTTAGAGTTGGTGATTCCACAGGTGTCGTTGAAGCACTCATTCGAAATACAATTCACTGCTTCGCGGTTCTGGGTATCTGGCTCGAATCCACTGGTGATACTCTGCATAGTGAGAACGGTATTGATCGCCTCCATCCGAAAACGCGTTGTAGCTAATGAAGTATCCGCGTCTCGAGCTTTCGCTTAAGTTGGGTGCCGAGCGGTGCGGTACGAAGCAGGAAAAGATAGCCATGTCACCTGGTTGCATCTCTAATGGCACAGGTTCGCTCGCAAACCGATTTACGTCAAGAATATGGTGCTGAGTGTCTCGAGCCGACAGATAGCCACGCTTGTGCTCTCCCATATAGAACTCCGTTGCGCCGCTCGTGGCCGTAAATGGATCGATTGCCACAAGTACTGTCATGAACGATTCAGGAAAACCTGGCCAGCTAATCCAGTCTTGATGCAACGTCGCTCCCGTAGCGCCGGGCGGTTTGTAAATAAGTTTGTCTTTGAACAAACAGGCAGGCTCGCCGTAGATGGACTGAAGCGGCTTCATAATTCTTGCGTCGACGGTCATGTGACGCGCCAGTGTGGATAGGTCAGCAAAAGGGTCAAACTTTTCAAAGACTGGTTCCTGCGTCTGATGATGTGGTGTGAATCTGATGCGTAGATTGTTAGGGTTCAGCAAGTGCTGAGAATCGTTTAAAACTCGATCGCACTCTGCCGCTAGGGCTTCGATTTCATGGACATCGAAGACGTTCGTGAGCTTGAGGATACCATCGCGTTCAAAGTCGCTGAGTTGCGAAGTGCTTAATGCTAGGTGCGTCTGGGGAATCGCTTTCAAATCAGAGATCATTTTGAACCACCTCCCCGCCGCTGCGAGTTGCTAGTGCCCGCCAAACTACCATATCTATCGAGTCCGAAAGAAAATGCATGCTGCCGTCGCAATACCAAGTATTGACGCCACCGGTATGACGACTTCGTGCAGTGCTCAGGCCATGACCAGAACTTCGAGTAACAGGGTCGGTTCCCGTGAAATTGGACACGCAGTCTGGATTCACTTTGTCGTTGGGAGCGTAGTAGTGGTTGTAGCTGGTACAACGTGGCTCGCCGGCAACCCATGTGTACATACGGCGTTGGCTAAAGTTTGTACGCAGCGTGCTGCCGCAATTTGCATCATTCGTTTCAGCGCCAGGATTGACGAACATTGTCTGTGGCTTGATATCCGCGCGCGATGCTACCACGGCCGATTCGCCACCTTCTCCCAGTATTCGCTCGGACGCGCCGACAGTGTTGCTGGTGCCATCCTTAATATCAGTCAGTTTGACTCTGGACTGTGCATAGAAGACGCCATCAGCCTCCCACGGCGATCCCCGCCAACCGGTTCGCCCCGTCGTCGTGCCTGTCCCCAAGCAGAACGCGTAGTTGGTCGGTGCCAGCTCGCCTGGGATTGCATAAGCGTTGCTGCAGACCGATTCACCTTTGTCGCTCGGACAGATAAATGTTGGAACTCGTGTCTGCACAGCGACAGGTGCCTGAATGCCATACGGAGGAGTCAACTGGTACATGGTCAGCTTCAAGTCGATCGAGTTGTAAACCGCCGTTTGCTCAAGATAGGGTGTTAGAAGAGCCAGTGTTCCCCAAAGATCGAAGTAGCTAGGTGCACCGCCAATCTGTTGAGCGCGGTAGGCGGACGGAAGTACTTTTCGTGCAGATTCGTGATTATGTGCCGCTAAGCCGAGTTGCCGAATATTGTTTTGGCATTGCATGCGCCGAGCAGCCTCTCTCGCCGCCTGAACGGCTGGTAGCAACAATCCGACAAGTATCCCGATGATGGCGATCACAACGAGTAGCTCAACCAACGTAAAAGCGCTTCGACGCAGAAAATAAACTCTCATCTGTCGTTTCTCCAAAGTCGAACCGTCAAACATTCACTTGATTGTGCGAACGTAGTGGCTAGCCGTCAACTATGGGAAACCAAGAAAAGACGTTTTTCACAATTCTTTCTCAAGTGGAACTCGCATTGCGTGGAATGAGCCAAGAACCGACAATGAAGTATGAGCATTTTGCCGCAACTTCAAGTTTCACAATGAGTTCGATTCAAATGTCTAGGGAAGATTATTCCACAGCAGATCCAGCCGTGTGTGCGACATATCTCAAGGCGCTGGGAGATCCCGTTCGCTTGCAAATTGTAGGGGCATTGCAGTCTGGACCGATGAGTGTTTCCGATTTGGTGCTGCTGCTAGAGTTGGAGATGGCCAACGTCTCGCACCATTTGAGAGTGCTTTTCACTCTGGCATAGTAACCACCCAGCGGGATGGGAAGTTCATCTACTACACGCTGAATAAATAGTTTTTGTCGAATCGCTCGGTTGCCAAGTCGCTCGACTTTGGGTGCTGCAAAATTGACTTGCGAGATTAACGATGAATGCCGTTTCTTTGATTTACCAGCGTGACTTCGAGAGGATGGTAAACCGAGCCACGGCAGCAAGATCCTCGGTGGCGAGGGACAACGAGGATTCTCGCCGAAGGCGGAGTACATTTTTCGAAAACAAATCGAAGAAGCGGACTTTGTAATCCTCAATCGGATCGATGAACTAACAGAGCATGCAGTCGACGAATTGGCTCGACTTTTGTCGGAGCAGTATGCGAATATTCCCGTGCTGCGACTGTCAGCTAAGAGTGGTGTTGGTTTTGAAGCGTTGTGCGAGTTCCTGGATCAGCAGGGAGCGTTTGGCCAACGCATTATGGACGTTGACTACGACATCTACGCGGAAGGTGAAAGGGAACTTGGCTGGCTCAATTGCCAAGCGAAACTAGACGTCAACGAACCAATCGACGTCGACCTATTCTTGATGCAACTTCTCGGACGCTTGCACAGAGATCTCGTCGTCGCTGATGCCGAGGTAGCGCACTTGAAGGTCATTGGCATGGCAGAAGGCGTATATGCCGTTTCCAACTTGGTGAGTAATTTTGCCCAACCCACGCGGTCTCTTCCGTCTATGTGGAAAGGCCGCGAAATCGATCTTGTCGTAAATGCCAGAGTTGCCGTCGAACCTGAAGCACTTGAGCCAATTGTGAGATCCGCCTTGGCTGACGAGGCCACGAACGCGAAAGCGGATGTACAAATCGCATCTCTGCAGTGCTTCCGACCAGGTCGACCAGTCCCGACCCATCGTTTGGATGGCTAGTTTTCTGCTAGACTTTCCTTGCACAAACTCGCACCGGTTTGGCACATCGGAGCGTCGGCAATTCGAGCATTGATAGGATGCAGTTGTCAAGTCGCATCCGCTTGCATCGCTGCTAGCTCGTTGCCGCTTGGATCGAGAAAATGAAATCTCCGCCCGCCGGGAAAACTGAAGATGGGTTTGGTGACTATCGCACCAGCCACGATTATTAAAGAGAGCGTGGCTTCCAAATTGCTCACCTCAATAACTGGCAGGGGAGCCTTGGTCGCTTCTGTCGGATCGGCTTGAAGCCCGAGGTCCACTGTTCCAGTCGTCGTGCAAGCATAGGTTGGACCAAATCCGGTCATCTTCATCGCGAAGACCGTTTCAAAAAAGACTTGGCTCGCAGCCAAGTCGCGAGTGGGTAACTCAATGAAATTGGGGCTGGACATGACGTTCTCGTGTGGGTGTATTGTCGCGCTGCTTAGGCACGCTCATCATTAGCGAAAATTGCTGGACCGCTATCAGGACAGCCTCGTGCAAAACCGATCTCAGAGCGACTAGTATACAACACACCTGTCGATTTTTGGATAAACTCCGCGAATCGGTGAACCTTTTGACGGTGCGCAGGGAATCATGGGTATGACTTCACAAGATTTCCAAGCTCCCTTTCACTGAGAGAGGCGAGCGCATTAAGCCTCTTGTTAAGTCCTTTACCTTAACAAGCAAGATGGAAACGCGTGAAGACGCAATGCGATACATTTACTTGGTCATAATGCCCTTCGATTGGAACAATGTATACACCCGCGAAGAACAAATGCACGTTCGCCGTCAACTGCTCGAATAGGCGCTCAGCCTTCAAGTCGACGGTGTTTCTGCTGTGCAGGAAATACATGGAAAGAAGGTCAAGTACCGCAAGACAGCTCTCGGCTTCGAACGAATTTGCCGGCGGCGGCGACCACCGCGGTGCGGGCCTCGACCAACCGCCGGCGCAGCGCGGCCAGATCGGACTCGGGCGACGTCGCG
>JANNNN010000451.1:0-2910 GCA_031398555.1 Planctomycetia bacterium
TCACCCGACTTGGTCACGATCGAGTCCATCTGAAAATTCTCAGCTACAGAACGCGATGGAGTTAAGATCGACTCTAGCAAATCATGTGGACTGAAACGTCGCCCAACGAATGTAAGATCTGGCCCAACCGCTTTGCCGTCCCGACCCACTTGATGACAACGCGCACACAGCGCATCTCGAAAGATCTTTGCGCCGCGTTCACGGTCTCCTTCAATCAGCGAGACCGATGTTAACTCTGACAGTTCTTCCATGTTCCATTTTTGGACGTGCGAACGAACGGGTCCGGCTGCAATAGCGCCCTCCGTTTTCGAATTGAGCACCGGTGCTAACATTTTTCGCTCAGCGTCTGTAAGTGTTGCAAGACTCTCTTCTCTTATCGCGGCCATGAACTTTGGAAGTCCCTCACCGCCAACCATGCGATCAGCGACTTGAAACAGTTCGAACTGCAGACGACGGTGCGACTCCGTCCATCCAGTCCGTTGTTGCCTCAACGCCAAGAGCCCAGCGACTTGATCTTCCTGTCGCGTACTCGCAAGCAAGTCACGTGAGATCAATTCAATCGATTTCTCCGACTTCAATTCTCCCAAAAGCTGTGCCAAACGATTTCTCAATTCAACCGCCGAAGTCTCCGTCGCGACATGCTGTACACTCGCTGCAGGCCAATTGTCGAGCAGCTTCGCAATCACCGCCGAACTCTTTGAGCTGACAGCATTCTTATTGGAACGCCAGCACCACTCACACAGACGAACCCAAACCAGACGTGCGGATAGATCGTACGAAGCAGGCTCGCACTTGAGCCACCTGTCTAACATCTTCGCCGCCTCTGCCGAATCCATCGCCTGAGCCCTGCCCAAACTTCCGTACAACCAAGCTTTGTCATCTTTCAATTCGGAGACCACACTTCGCCACTGCTGTGGTGGCATTCGTTCGAGCGCAATCCTGGCTGCGTGCCGCATGACTGGATCAGCGTCTGCCAAGTGGTTCAGGACTTGCTGCATGCCGCGAACATCGCGACTGCGCGCGATTTGTTCTAATTGCTTTCTAGTTTCAATTTGCCTAGCCGAAAACTCCGCTGCCAAACGCTCGTGAGCCTCTTCCTGATCAGCAGCTGACGAAGCAGTCGCGCCTTCAACGGCAACGATTCGGTAAAGCGATGATTGAGTCTTACGACCGCCGGTAATCACATACATTGCGCCATCGTCGCCGCGAGCAACATCGGTCACATTCAATGGCCGACCTTGCAGAAACAATTCCGCTTGAGCTCGCCAGCCCGCGCCACGCGGAACCAAATGGACCGCAAGTGCCCGACCGTAAGTCCAATCGAGCAGATACAAGGCGTCTCGATAGGGACGTGGAAACGCGAGCTTCGGATCGCAAAAGACAGCTGTCGGTGAACTGCGACCGATCGTAAGTACCGGCGGAACGTTTTCAGGTTGGTCATGATACCGAGGCGGCATCTTATTGCCCGCCGTTCGATAACCCACATCGCCACCGGGCAACAAAGCGACCACTCGTGTTGGTCGATACCAGGGAGTCCCCATGTCGTATTCATTGTCGGCATCAAAGGTAAACAGTTCACCATTCGAATGTGCTGTGACACCGTACGGATTCCGCAGCCCGGCACAAATGATATCCCACTTCGGCGGATTCAAATGCATCCCTACTAAGTAACCTTCCCCGCGCGAATCACCAGCCCAATGCCGAACTGGCGAAGTGAGATCGGTGAAGTTATCTCGCGGCAGTTCGACACTGTCACCGTGAATTGAATACAGCCAGCCGTTGTTGATCGTCAGATCATTTCGGCCGTGACCAACTCCCCCTGGAAATTCACGCAGGCGCAGCATGCTTTTCATTTTTGCATCATCGCTAAGCTGCACCCGGTAAATCGCCTTTGAGTTATTTGCGCTTGCATATAGGTCCTTACCACTGAACGCCAAACCTCGGCACTCTTTCAGATCAATTTTGATCGCTTCGACCTTGTCGACGTTCGTGCGTTTTGAATCAAATGTCATCCGCAACAGACCTTCATCTTCGCGAGAAATAATAGCCCGACCTTGATCATCGAATGCGAGACTGATCCACGAACCTTCATCGGCTTTGGCAGTCCGTATCAGAGAAATCTGAAAGCCTGGTGCGGTCCAGAATTTGGGTTGTACTTTTGCCGACTCACTACCCTTAGCTTGTTGCCACTGTTCGTAGTTCTCAATCGACGAGAGTGAAGCGTCTCGGCGACCCGCTCCCCACTGTTCAGCCCGCACTTGACCTAGCGACAGTCCTTTCGACGAACCGCCATTTAAAGCCCAAGCAGCGTCCGAAACCAAGTGAACCACTTTGCCGGATTTCAGCCGAACTTCAAACTCCACGGCTATCGCGCTTGGACCCTTTACGCAATCGACTTCGATTGAAAACGAGTTATCCCCCGCCTTCAACCACGGAGTCACGTCGAGTATCTGCAACTGGCAATACGGCTCAACTTTTACAGCGATCGAATCATTGATCGACACCGACACCCGAGCAAAATCAGCCGCCAACTTCATTCGGCCGCTCACTACAGACTCATCCAAAACCACTTGCTGAGACAACACATAATGAGCACTTTTCGAATCTGCCGAAGCGATCCACTTAGGCAATTCATTTTCAGTGGCTTGCAGACCGGCAGCACAAATCGAAAATAGGCTAGAGAATAGCAGACAAAAAATCCACGTTTTCATGATGTATCAATCCGAATGCTTTTGATTCTTACGACAACCGTATGCTAACTATACCACCAAGCTGCACATCCGCTTCAACTCATAATTCCCATGACTCTCATGATTCCCATAACACCCTAGCAATCGAAACCTAAGCCTCAACCATTTTCATTTACCAAAAACTTCCAAAACTCGCTCTTTTTCCTGTAAGGTCTTGGTT
>JANNNN010000475.1:0-4195 GCA_031398555.1 Planctomycetia bacterium
CCCATCATCTCTCCCAGTCCCCCGCACATTCCCATGTCGGAGCCTGCAGGAATCGAGGGTAGAATTTGCAACGTGCTTACACTCACAGGAAATGTTTTGACGCGGCTGGCGGTGAGCACAACGCCGTCCAAATTGAATTCCTTCCCAGGGCCAGCGTTTTGGGGTTTCGACTGCCCGCCGACTGCGGCGAACGGATCGTCTCCGGGAGACCCGGTAGTAATTCCGGCCGATGGACCAAATGGGTCTTCAATCGATTGCTGTTGGCCAAGCGAGAGCTTTGCGGAGCTGCTAAAGATCATTGAAAGCAGTAAAGTACTTGCGAACATTTGTTTAGTCATTTGAGTTCTCCGAGTGGATAAGAAGATTCGAAAAGAAGTAGTTAGTACTAACAGTGCAGCAGTGTCGCCTTTCGCTCCGCGAAAGTAGCGTGGGCCGCGAAATAGGTGCGCGCAAACCCTAGTCTAGTGTTTCCATGCGCTACTTTCGCGGAGCGAAAGACGACACTCTCATGGCGGTTCCAGGTCAAGATTGCGCTCGAGTGTCAGTAGTTGCTGATTGAACAATCGAAGCTCCGTTTCGAGAGGCCCGAAAGGTTTGACTTCCTCAACGGTTGTTCTGTTTGCTGCTGACGTCTGTAAGCTTTGTATTCGGCCGTTCAATTCACTGAGTAGCCGATCAACCACCTGCAACTCGACGAACGAGTAAGCCGAAGCGGTCGTTTGTAACTCATCGATCGGCTCTGAAGAGGAAGCGGTTGATTCGTTCTCTGCGTTGGACGTACCAGAGAGCATTGACTGAGGTTGTACGCCGGAATTTATCCACTGACCAATAGCCGGTGCGAACGCTGCGTATAGCATGATGCAACTGATTATACCTACGGCAAACGCCAATTTACTGCCACGTGATTCTGACCAACGCCGGCCGGCTTGCAATCGCCGCGGAGACTTCGCTAACTCGTGCAATCGATCGCGGACCAGTTCGGCCGAGGCAATTCTATGCTTGGCGTCTTTCGTTAAGAGGCGATCGATCAACTGAGAAACCTCAACTGGAACGCGAGGTTCAGCTAAACATGCTTGGCGATGACGTTCATGACAAATGCGATTGAGAACCGCCATCGGCTCTGGAGCACGGAAGGGAGGATTCCCGACCAGCATCGTGTACAGCACACTGCCAAGTGAAAACAGATCGCTGCGAGCGTCAACGCTATGGCCACGAGCCTGCTCGGGCGACATATAGTCGGGCGTACCTGCTAACATTCCGCTGTGGGTTAGTGTGGCGTCATCGAGGGCTCGGACCAAACCAAAGTCGGAAAGCAAAGCTCGTGAACCGTCGGCCTCTAGTAGCACATTGCCAGGCTTGATGTCGCGATGCACCAACCCGTGACTGTGAGCGAGTGACAATGCATCGGCCAACTGAATTCCGATTTGCAACACGTCTTCAACTGGCATCGCGCCTCGCCGAGCAATGCGATTCTGGAGCGTTTCACCAGCGATGAACTGCATCACCAGTGCGGGGACTTCACCATCAGTCACAACGTCGTACATCGGAACAATGTGTGGATGTGAAAGCGATGCAACCGCCCGAGCTTCACGAATGAACCGCTCGCGCGCCGAGCCGATGGCGATCAAATGCAACGCGAGAATCTTTACGGCGACCGTACGATTCAATTCAGTGTCATAAGCGCGGAAGACCAATCCCATACCGCCGCGACCAACCAGTTGCTCAAGCTCATATCGATTGATGCGGCCCATCAGTTCGGGATGACTGGGCGGCGCGAGCATTTGTTTCAACTGTTGAGATTCTTGATCGGTCAATTGATCCAGATGTCCAGCGTTTTGATAGCCTGTCAGCGCGCAGACGCGTTGAGTCACCCGTGATTCACTGGTAGATGCATCAGTCGATTTTGTAGATTCAGAGGATAAGAAACCCTCGACGGCTTCCCACCACTGCGGACCGCCAGCAAGAAAGCTAAGCGTTTGTCGACACGTTTCGCATTTCTCCAGATGTTTTGTCATGACAGCAGCGGCATCCGCGACTGCGTCGAGGCAATCGGCGAGTTGCTCGACCGATGGGCATTTGTCTGCGTGAGTCGCTGTCATGTTAAGTTGACTCCGCGCAACGATTCGACCGTCGCATCTTCTCCAAAGCGTTGCTCAAGCTGCTCCACTTCACCGCGTAGCAGTTTTAATACTCGGCATCGCGCAACGTAAACTGTGCCGACCGCCATCGATAACTGATGGGCAACTTGTTCGGGAGATAAATGTTGAATCGCGGTCAATTCAAAGGCAGACCATGTATCGCCATTCACGCGCTCGCGGACTCGATTGGCCGCAAGTTGAAAGATGGCGGTGCGGTATTCGTGATCAAAATCCTCGCCAGCCTCCGAAGTTGCTGAAAGATCTGCTGCCCTCAGCCAACTGTCGCTGACCAACTGCGTCAGTGGCCGCTTGGCTCGACCGGCACAGAAATCGGCTAATAAATTGCGAGCGATTCGGCTGAGCCAAGTGCGGAATTTGGCTTGAGCCGGATCGGGTTGAAAACGCTCGATGGCCCTGGCGACCGCAAACAAAATTTCTTGCGCCACATCTTCCGCGTCGGCTGACTGCAGACCGCGGCGGAGAGCCAATCGGTAGAGCGCCGGCCCATAAATACCAGCAAACTCCTGCCAAGCCCGTACGTCTTCGGGTTCGGCCAATCGCAGTATGAGACTCACTCGGGTTTCGGGAAATTCCGCCATGGTTTTGCTCTCCACCAGTTACTCTCCCAGATTCCTGAGCGATCTTACAGTTGGCGGCAGGAGAATTTCGGAATTGGCTCTGCCGTGGCAGATGCCTGTGCCGTGTTAGACGCTGTCAGCGTCTGACCAGATGTACTCGGATGCTGGCAGCATCCGCCACGGTAGGTTGCGGGGATACTAACAGCATCCGCCACGGGTCTCGACAGAGTTCAGCGTGTGCCGATAATCTGCATTTGAGCCTCCACAAAATACTTACCGTTACTCTAATAAAAGCACCACTATGGCTAAGAAGACAATTGCCGATATCGACCCAAAAGGCAAAATTGTTCTAATGCGAGTCGACTTCAACGTCCCGCAAGATGACGCAGGGGCGATTACCGATGACCGCCGTATTCGGATGGCTCTGCCCTCGATCGAGTCGGTTCTTAGTCGCGGTGGAAAACTGGTTTTGATGAGCCACTTGGGGCAACCCAAAGGTCCAGATCCGAAACTAACTTTAAAACCAACTGCGGAGCGACTGGCCGAGCTGCTTGGAAAACCGGTTGCGTTCGCGGCGGACACTGTCGGTGCCGAAGCTTCCACCAAGATCAAGTCGCTGAATGACGGCGAAGTCGTGGTGCTCGAGAATGTTCGCTTCAACGCCGGTGAAAAATCGGGCGATGCTGAATTCGCAAGGACACTCGCTGGCTGGGCGGATGTTTATTGCAACGATGCCTTTGGAACGTGTCATCGCACCGACGCTTCGATGGTCGCAGTCCCGCAAGCCATGGAATCCAAGCCCAAGGTAGTCGGATTTTTGGTCGCCAAGGAAGTTCAGTACCTAAGCGACACGATCGCTAATCCAAAACGACCTTTTGTGGCGATTCTCGGCGGTGCCAAAGTTAGCGATAAGATCAACGTGATTAACAATCTACTAGGCATTTGCGACAATGTCCTAATCGGTGGCGCTATGGCCTATACATTCTCCTTGGCTCGCGGCGGTAAGACCGGTGGCAGTCGAGTGGAATTAGACAAAGTGGAACTGGCTAAAGAGTTGATCGCCAAAGGTGGCTCGAAGTTGATGTTGCCAGTCGATACTCATTGCGGCGATGCTTTTTCACCGGGCTGCAACAAGCAAGTAGTCAAGGCTGGCGAGATCCCCGATGGTTGGGATGGTTTTGACATTGGACCGGAAACGGCGAAGATGTACGCCGAGTTGCTGAAGAGCGCTAAGACCGTGGTGTGGAATGGACCCATGGGTGTCTTTGAGATGCCACCTTTCGACGAAGGTACCAAGATTGTTGCCAAGGCAATTGCGGACAGCGACGCGACAAGCATCATCGGTGGCGGCGACAGTGCCGCAGCCATTGAGCAGCTCGGGTTTGCCGACAAGGTCACTCACGTTAGCACCGGCGGCGGCGCGAGTCTCTCCATGCTGGAAGGTCAAAAGTTCCAAGCCGTTGAGTTGCTGGACGATAA
>JANNNN010000820.1:0-8301 GCA_031398555.1 Planctomycetia bacterium
CAAGCGCCCCAATGATCAAAAAGATGTCAACGAACCGATCTATTCACCGGACGGTCGCTATCTTTATTACTCTCAAGATGCGACACCCGGCGACTCATTCGAGTACGACAAAGACTCCAACAAGCAGATCTATGTCGTCAAACGGCTGGATTTGAAAACGGGCGAAACTGCAAACTACATCACTGGTCCCGGTGGTGCCTGTCGTCCGGTTCCATCACCCGACGGCAAAACGATCGCATTCGTCCGGCGTGTCGGAGCCAAGACAGGTTTACATGTGCTGGATGTTGAGTCAGGCGCCATTCGAATGGTGTACGACGACTTAGAAAGAGACATGCAGGAAGCATGGGCCATACACGGCGTCTATCCGTCCTATGCTTGGATGCCAGATGGCGCAAGTGTGGTTGTTTGGGCCAAAGGCAAGATTCGACGCATCTCGATCGCGGATGGAGAAGATGAAGTCATACCGTTTCATATCGTTGACCAGCGCGAAATGCGAAAGCCGGTGAGATTTCCTGTCGAAGTGGCACCCGAGAATTTTGCGGTCAAAATGTTACGTTGGGTGCAGGTCTCACCAACCGGAAACCAAGTTGTGTTCCAAACTTTGGGGCACCTTTATGTTCGTGACTTGCCAGAAGGCGAACCGCGTCGCTTGACCACTCAAAATGATCATCTCGAGTTCTATCCAAGCTATTCGGCGGATGGCAAACACATTGTCTATACCACTTGGGATGACGAAAAACTCGGAACAGTGCGAGTCGCTTGTTCTGATCCCCAAGAAGCAGAAGGTTGGAAAGTCACCCCGCAACCTGGACACTATCTCGAGCCTGCGTTTTCTCCCGATGGCCAAACGATTGTCTATCGCAAGTCCAGTGATGGCTACCTTCGATCGCCGCTGTGGTCGCGAGAACCGGGACTCTACCGCATTTCAACTCGCGGCGGAGAGCCAGTCAAGTTGCGATCTTCCGGATCCAACCCGCAGTTTGCAAATGACAATGAACGAGTCTTTTTCGTCGACCGCAATGGTTCGAAGGATGCTGACAATGTCGGATTGTATTCCATCAGCATGGATGGCAAAGAGGTTCGTCAACACTGCAATAGCCAGTGGGGAACTGACTATCGCGTCGCACCTAACGGAGAGTGGGTCGCATTCATCGAGCGCTTCAATGTCTACTTAGTACCGCTCGTTCAAACGGGTAATTCCATCGACATCGGTCCAGCCAATACGTCGCTGCCGACGGCAAAAATGAGTCAAGAGTCCGGCGACTTCGTGCATTTTTCAGGCGATAGTCAACGACTGCACTGGACGGTGGGACCGACACTTTACTCGCAAAATTTGGACGAAGCCTTTCCATTCCTGAAACAAGATGAAGAGACTAACAGCGAATCTGCCAAGAATAAAGATGGGAAACAACCGTCTGCACCATTAAAAGTTGAGCCAACTAAAACCGAGCTTGGATTTGCGCATCCTTATGCAACACCAGAAACCGAAGTGGCTTTCGTCGGCGCGAAAATCGTGACCATGGGTGAGCAAGGAACTATCGAGAATGGAACGATTGTGGTTAAGGGCAATCGCATCTTGGCTGTCGGACCCAAGAATGATGTCGATATTCCCGAGGGTGCCAAGAAGGTCAAAGTGCCTGGCATGGTCATCATGCCGGGATTGATCGACACTCACGCTCACGGTGCAATGGACAGTGAAGGGATCACTCCCAAAGTCAACTGGATCAACTATGCGCGATTGGCTTTTGGTGTGACCACCATTCACGATCCATCGAACGACACTCAGGGTATTTTTTCGGCAAGTGAAATGATCAAAGCCGGAACAACTCTTGGACCGCGAGTCTTTTCGACTGGAACGATTATCTATGGAGCGGCAGGCAGTTTCCGCGCGGAGATTGACGGTTTGGAAGATGCCAAGTTCCATTTGCAACGCATGAAAGCCGCTGGAGCGCTGAGTGTAAAAAGCTACAACCAGCCGCGTCGTGATCAACGCCAGCAAGTAATTGCCGTGGCCCGAGAACTAAAAATGATGGTCGTGCCCGAAGGTGGTTCGACTTTCATGCACAACATGACCATGATCATAGATGGGCATACGGGCATCGAACATACGCTTAGTGTTCAAACCGCGTACGACGACGTAATGGACCTATGGCGAAATACCGAAGTGGGCTACACGCCGACTTTGTGCGTAGCCTACGGGGGTATTTCAGGCGAACGTTATTGGTATCAGTTCGATGACCTATGGACCCATCCACGGCTGAACGCATTTATACCCAAAGCCATATTGCATCCGCGTTCACGTCGGCGCGAGAAAGCACCGCTGGAAGACTACAACCACATGCGCGTGGCTGAGATCGCCAAGCAGGTTGTTGAACAGGGCGGAATGGTGCAGACTGGCGGCCACGGACAGCTCAACGGCATAGATACCCACTGGGAACTTTGGAGCTTTGTGCAGGGTGGGATGAGCAACATGGATTCGCTGCGATGTGGGACGATTCTCGGTGCAAAGTACTTGGGGATGGACTCGGACCTTGGTACGTTGGAAAAAGGGAAACTCGCCGACTTGATTGTCATTGAACGCGGCCATGATCCGACTAAAGACATTAGGGATTCCCAAGAGATAGCGATGGTCATGACGAATGGGAGGCTATTTGATGCGATGACTATGACCGAGATCGGCGGAGAGGAAAGCCCCGCGCCGAAGTTTTTCTTCCAGGATCCCAATCAGCAAACGGGAGCGACGATGCCTCGAGTTCGTGGTTGCGACTGTTGCCGTCCAGGTGGTTTACCGAGCTGGATGATCGAGGAATAGAGCGCCCGAATTCAGTAACCCGAATTCGTCAGCGAGGGAAATGCATGATTTGTTGCTCGGGACAAATGGCCCCAAGCTACCGCTCGGCGTCGATGGGGAATATCCTCGGATTCCTAAGGCGGTTATTATCGATGCATTCAGCTTGCATTCGAAAGCTGCTGCCGCATGTGGAAATATGGGATTCGCGGCTGATTACACTAATCGAGCCCTGAGAGGGCGAAAGCTGTCAAGGAAAATCGTGTTTTCAAAATATACGAAACGCACTTTGCAGCTCAATGCCTAGAAAAAATTGAGTGAGTCTAAACGGTATGGGTTCAAAACCTGAGTCGCCGGCAAGTTCAACGTCAGCCGAGGGAGCCGAGTCTAAGCACTCGGAAAGAACTTTCGATTGGCATCGAGTGCGACAAGCGACTGGCACAGTGTACGGTGATATCGGAACGTCCGTACTTTACTGCATCATGGAAATCACCCGCGAAGCGGTTCTGCTCAAGCATCATCATTCGAGTGAAATCGTTGATCAACTGAAGAACACCGGCGGTGCCTTTCTCTCTCGCTCCGAGCACCTTGGCAGTCTTAGTCTTGTCTTCTGGGCGCTCATCTTTCTGACGGTCAAGTATGACTTGATGATCATGCGAGCCGATCATCGTGGAGAAGGCGGTGGCTTTGCGTTGTGGAGTTTAATCAAGGGCTACACGGGCAAGGTTGTCGGCATTGGAGCGTTAAGCTTTCTGGTGGTTTGCGCGGCTGCGCTATTGGCGGCTGACGGTATCATTACCCCACCGATTAGTATGTTGGGTGCGTTTGAGCCTCTGGGACCGAAGATGTCTGTGATCGCTACGCTGATCTGCCTGGTACTACTCTTTAAAGAGCAGTGGCGCGGCACGACCAAGGTCGGTGGTTTTTTTGGCTGGTTCATGATCCTCGTTTGGTTTCCCTGGATCGCGCTCAAGGGCTTGCCATGGATCATCGCGAGTCCCGACGTTTTCTGGGCCGTTAACCCGCTCTACGCAATTCAATTCTTGCTCGGTTTTCCATTCGTTGGATCGATGGTTGTTCTCGGCGTCGTCGTCTTGGCCATTACCGGTGGTGAAGCCAAGTACGCTGACATGGGACACTTTTCAAAATCGAGCGAGACGCCAGCACCCGAAGGTGAAAGCATCACCTCGCGTGATTCAGGAAGAAATCCAGTCACGCAGTCTTGGTTTCTTATCGTTCTACCTTGTCTGCTGACATGCTACGCAGGGCAAGTTGGTTACATGTTGAAGAACGGTGTTCCGCCGCGGGCGAACTCTTTTTATGCAATTACGCCTACCACTGGCATCGAAGGTATCGATTCAGTGATCAAAATCTTCGATATCGGCGTATCTGGCATCGCTGCAATCATCGCTTCGCAAGCGTTGATTACAGGCATGTTTTCGAATATCAAGCAAGCTACAGTACTTGGTTTTATGCCTCGCTTCCGAGTGTTTCATACAAGCGAACACGGCGAAGGCCAAGTCTACATTCCCGCCGTCAATTGGTGCCTATTCCTGGGCTGCGTTGTAGTAACGTTGTATTTCCAGACCTCCACCAATCTCGCGGCCGCTTATGGAGTCGCAGTGACGGCCACGATGGGCATCACTACGATTCTGTTTGCACATGTTGCCTTTCATCGTTGGCAATGGAAAATCGCTCATGTCATCGCAATTTGTGCGCCCATTCTCATCGTTGACTTGCTGTTCTTTGGCAGCAACTTTCTAAAACTATTCAGCGGAGGTTACTTCCCGTTGCTGATCGCGGGCGCTCTAGTGGGGATGATGTTGATCTGGCAATGGGGACGCCAAGCGCTTGCCAAAGCCTTCTATGAATTCGGTGTTCGTGAAGGCAAAAAAATCGAGTGGTTAATTGCCCTTCGCGACATGCTCGACGATCTCGAAATCACCATCCAAGAGAACTTGCCTGCCGCGCGCTCCCTGATTCAAGGCAAACGACGCCTGGTTGAAAGTGATCGAGCTGCCGTGTTCCTGTGTTCGCGTCCGATTCTATCGGCTGATGACTACGTGCCAGTCGCTCTGCGTATCTTCTTGAAGAAGTATGGGGTCTTGCCATCCCATGTTGTGCTCATGCATGTCGACCAAGCCTCCGTTGCCAAAATCAGCTCGCGTCAACGTTACAAAGTTCAACGGCTTGGCAACGATATCGACTCGGTGATGGTCAAGTATGGCTACATGGAACAACCCGACATCCGTCGCGCGTTGAAAGAGTTGCAGGAACTAAAGATGATTCACATCGCCGCCGAGCGCTGGATCATTGAAGTCGGCGAAGAAGACATTATCGCTGATTCAAGCCTCAACGGCCTTCAGAAATTGCGAGTCAACTTGTTCAGCTGGATACTTCGCCTATCCACGCCAGCCCACAAGTACTTTGGCTTGATCTACGATGCAGCTCTCTCAAAAGAAGTTATCCCCGTCGTATTTAAGCCCAACGGGGCCCGCGTCGCGTTGCCTGAACTAGAACTCGTCGAGCAGAAAGTGGCCTCAAGCTAAGAACTAACGAATCCGATGGAACCCAACGAAGTCCACAACTTTTTGACTAGAACGGGTACTCTGCTCCATCGATATGGAACGCCCTCACATCGGCTCGAGCGGGTCATGGCGCAGATCGCGAAGTCTCCCGGCGTGCAAGGTGTATTCTTGTACACTCCAACGGCACTTATTATCTCGATTACAGACGAATCGGGCGAGCACACTTTCCTGCGACGTGTTGACGTTGCACGTCATTGGCTACTGCGTTTATATCTGCTGGGCTACGCAGCCATGCGGCAAATGCAGTTACAATTGGGACAATTGTGCGACACTCCTAGCTTTCTGCAGGCCGAGAGTTGTTAAACCAGTGGCCGGAAGTATCGGCGCCGCGGACTATCACTCCCTTTTCGTTCCAGCCGAGATCCGCATGCACTTCTGCGCTGCAGTAACGCAACGTCAGACCACAACGCCGTCGATCAGAGTCATTGGCTGCGGAACCGTGCAGCAACAGATCGCTGTGTAACGACACTTCACCGGCTTTCAAAACATCCAACACAACCTCGCCATACTGCTCTGGATTGTCGATCGATTGGTTCAGTACGTTGTGTTCGGCTGGATCGCTTGGTCGGTAAGTCAAGTGACCGTAACGCTGTGATCCAGCGACAAATTGCACACAGGCGTTTTCAACGTCGGCATCGTCGACCGCCAACCAGACCGTTACCGCTTTCGACGGTGACAGCGGCCAGTAGCTTGCGTCCTGGTGCCATGCAACCGCTTTACCATCACGCGGCATCTTGCAGAAAAAATGGGATCCCCAAGCGATTACATTTTCACCTAGGAGATCTGCGACCACTTCAATGATTCGGGGATTAGTAAGAATGTCATAGACCGGTCCGTATTTTAGATGCGCCGAACTGATCGAGTAACTATCACCGCCAGCTTGCATCACGCGTTTGAGCAGGTCATCGAAATAGGATCGAATCGATAGTATCTCAGCGTCTGAAAAAATTCGTACAGGAGCCAGATAGCCGTCGCGGTTGTAACTCGCTACTTGTTCCTTGGACAGGACTTTTGGCGAATCGTTCTCGACATCATAGAAATGCAGATCGCGTCCAAGCTTTGCTAATTCTGCTGAGTCGGGGAGAATGCTATATTGCTTTGCCATGATCGTTCGCTAGTAAGTACAATGGGCTGTAGACTTTGTCGGTTCGCCCATTATGCACGAAGGCACTCGGTTTTGACAACGCGACACCCAACATCCGAACCTGTTTTACAACGACGGATGGGCGTGAACTCCGTCGTGTGTCGACTCACAGTATTTTTCAAGCAGACGATAGAGTGAGCGACGATTGATTCCAAGGACTCGGGCCGCGCGGGCCTTATTGCCGTTTTGCTGCTTGAGGATGGCTAGCACGTGAGCTCGATTCAGCGAATCGAGGTCCGTGGTTCCGCCAACCACTGGTGTTGGACGACAACCGTTATCCCTCAGCAACTCAGGCGGTAGATCATCCATTGTGATCACACCCGTCGAATCCGCTAGTACTTTGGCCCGCTCAAGTGCATTCAAGAGCTGTCGAACGTTTCCAGGCCAGTCGTAGTCTTCGAAAAGCTCCAAAACCCCCTCGCTTAGCTTCCATTCGTTGCCAAGAAAGTGTTTACAAAGAATCGGAATATCCCCATCCCGCTCACGGAGAGGTGGAAGCTTGATACTCAAAACGTTAACTCGATAGTACAAGTCCTCACGGAATCGTCCAGCAGCTACTTCTTCGCCCAAGTCCTTATTAGTAGCGGCAATCAAACGCACGGAGATCCGTCGTTCCTTCACCGAACCCACGCGACGAATCACACCGTCCTCAAGCACCCGTAGCAACTTTGCTTGCAGCGCACCGGCAAGTTCACCGAACTCATCGATGAACAGCGTGCCACCATCGGCGAGTTCGAACAAGCCGATCTTCGACGCGATAGCACCGGTAAAGGATCCTTTTTCATGGCCAAACAGTTCGCTCTCAAGAAGATTTTCGGGAAGGGCAGCACAATTGATAACAACTAGGGGCTTGGCCGCGAATTTACTCGCCGAGTGTATGCCCCGCGCGACTAACTCCTTGCCCGTTCCGCTCTCCCCTTCGATCAGTACCGGTTTGTCACTCGGCGCAATTCGTTCGATTAAATGCAGCACTTTCTTTACAGCAGGGGACTCGCCGATGATGGTTGCCGTCGATCGCTGACGTTCAATTACTTGACGCAACTGCGAATTCTCTCGCAGTAGTTTTGCCGTTAAAGATGCTTTGTAAATTAAGCGATCTAAATCGGCCAAGCGAATGGGCTTGGTCACATAGTCGAGTGCCCCGGCTTTCATCGATGCGACGGCGGTTGGAATCGTTGCACCACCGGTTAACATGATGACTTGAACCGACGTATCTCCTTCGCGGAATTTTTCTAGCAACTGCACGCCGTCCATCTCCGGCATGTGAACGTCGACAACCGCCACGTCAAACTGCTGAATCTGCGCTGCTTTAAGGGCCTCCGGACCGCTCTCGACTGCGACAACTCGATAACCACGTTTGGAGAAATACTGAAATGCCGATTCACGAAAATCCGTTTCGTCATCCACTAACAGCAAATCAATATCAGTTAACTCATGGCTCATCTTCGTTTCCTTCTCCCGTCGGTGATCCTTGGGAAGTTGCACATTCGGTTCGAATTTTCAAACCAGAACGCAACTGGTGTACCGATTTTCGACTGAATCGGGCCGAGCGGCAGATGCGCACAGAAAATACGCAACTTCCTTCACAGCTGTAGTTGCGGGAGAGGTTATGCACCTTTGGCCAGCGGAGCCAATGACACCAACGACGCCAAGTTAGAGCATTCTGCACGCTGACTTCGTGCACGAAGTGACAAGCGCACTAACTTGGCGTCGTTTGTGTCATTGGTGTCATTGGTGTCATTCAAGAACGCCCGTTCCTGTACTCCGCAGGTGAGCTGCCG
>JANNNN010000562.1:0-11950 GCA_031398555.1 Planctomycetia bacterium
CGATGGGTGTCTACGTGATTCGCGATGGCCGCGATGTCATGGTGTCCTCTTATTTCCATATGCGAAGTGATTTGGTCGCAGGCGGGAAATACAATCGTTACTCCGCAGTGTTCCGAGGCTTCGATCTAAACGCGCCAGCTCAAGTGAATCTGCCCAAGTTCATCGAAAGCCAAGCGTCAGTGCCCCTTTGCCGCGATGGGAATTGGGGTAAGCATGTTTCGGCTTATTTCCAACTCAATCAACCTGGTCTAAAACCTCTTCGATACGAAGCATTGCGATCGCATCCGGTCACAGCGTTTTCTTCATTAATAGAGACAATGACAGGCCGCCCAGCGGATGAAAATGAGGTTCAAGACTCCATTGATCGATTTGCGTTCGACCGACTTGCCGGACGGACTCCGAACAGCGAGAACTCAAACTCCTACCTTCGCAAAGGTGTCATCGGTGATTGGCGAAATCATTTCAACCACGAATCGGCTCAAGTCTTCGACAGGCATTTTGGCGAGGCGTTGATCCATTGCGGTTATGAATCAGACCGCAGCTGGTTAGAAAGTTGCGTGGAATAATTTGCTATGAGAGAAAGCAACGATTCAAATATTGAAAAGCTTAAACGTGGCCGCGTCAGCAGCGCATGGACGCGCGTCGCGTCTAACTATTTACGTTTGCTAACAACCTTTGTAATCGGTCTGGTCGTTGTTCGCCTTCAGCTTCGACTAGGCGAGGATGCCTTTGCATTTATTACTTTGATGCTCTCCAACATCGGCATCGCTCTACTTTTAAAAGAGGTGGTTCGAGCGGGCGTGATTCCTGCTTTGGGGGCCGCATACAACGATGAAGGCCACGACAATTTTCGCACTGTCTTCAATTCAGCTTTGGTTGTCAGTTTCGTTATTGGTGTTGCTACGGCAGTTTTGTTTCTTAGTTCAACTGTCTTCATCCCGTATCTAAACATCCCTGAAGAATTGCATGGAGCAGCGCGCTACTTTGTCGCATTTAGCGCATTAGGTGCATTCACAACGATCGTACTCTCTCCTGTTTTCCACTTGTACGTCGTTGCCGAGCGAATGGTTGCATACAATCTCTGGTTGATGCTCGATCGGGCTGGCGACTTGCTCGCCGTTGTGATTACGCTCTGTATTGCTTGGAATGGGAGCGTCTCAAAACCGATTGTCGGTTACGTTACCCTCGCGACCATTAGCGAAGTGCTCGTAAGCTTGGTATCGGCGTATTTTGCGCTGCGAGCAACGCCCCGCGCGCAGGTGGCGCTGCGTACGTCAAGTCGAAAATCCATCATTGAGTTCACGCGCTCAGCCGCATGGATTGTAGTTACCACGATTGCGATGAATTTATACACCCGGGTTGATACTCTGCTTATGAATCTCTACTTCGGTCTTTTTGGAACGCTGGTCTTTGGTCTCGCTTCGCAAGCAACCTACTATATTCGGCAGTTGGTCATGGGCGTCGTCTCTGGAGTCGACGCTGTTTCAGCTCGGGTAGCCAAGCGTGAAAGCCATGCGAACATGTTGCAACTGATTAGGAACTCGACAAGCTTGCAGGCTGTCGTGATATTTCCAATGATGTTTTCACTCATGTTATTTGCCGAAGAACTTGTGACCCTGTGGGTTGGAGGGCGTTTGAAAGATCCGAATGCAACGATACCAACTATTGCAACCATGATTCGCATATTGACGGTCGGTGTCGCATCGAGGAGCCTTTCGGAAGGATGGATGTCCATTTTGAATGGTGCGGGGAAAGTAGATCGCTATGCACGCTTTATCATCATCGGTGGGGTGTTGAATGCATCCGTTGCCTTGGTCGCACTGTGGTTCTTGAATAGCGCCGCATTATTTTATGTTCCTGCTTGGATTTGTTCCGTTGTCCTGTTTGCGATTCATCTCATTGTCATTCCCGTTGTCGTTGCTCGTGAATACAAAGAGTCGGTTTGGTCGATTGTGTCTCCCCTGGTATTGCCCTTTGCGGCTTCGGTCGTTTGTTGCATGGTTGCCGCATTCGTATCAAGCGTTATCCCAGTTGGTTTGCCACGAATCGTTGTGTACGCGGGTACGCTAACGCTGGTTTATGGGTTGAGTGTTTACGCCTTTGTAATGTCGAGTCAAGAACGTTCACGTATCAACAATGTCCTAACGCACGCCATGAAATTGCGATGAAGTTGTATAAGTTTGGAACAAGTAGTGCTTTGTCGGTTGCCTAATAAAAATCACCTTTCACCGTTGCCATGTCGAACAAAACCGTCGCGAAAATAGAAAACCCTCCGGACTTTCAAGTACAAGGTCTGGCGCTTCCGCCGGGAGATTGGCGAAGAATCGTTCGCAGTGTCGTACGGCGATCGGCGTTGGATTTGTTGTCAACCTACAGTTGGTTGCGTGGAGATTTCAAGCAGGACAACACCAGCCCCGTGGTGAATGTCATAAATCTTCACGGTGTACCAGCGTCAAGGCTTGCAGCCTTTGGAGAGTTGATCGAGCAGCTAAAGCGACGCTACGAATTTATTGCTTACTCGGCAGCTGTCGAAAGAGTTAGAACTGGGAATATCGATCGCAATTATGCAACAGTGACCTTCGACGATGGTCTCAAGAACCACAAAGATGCGGCCAAGTTAATGCGGGACCACAACGTACTTGGTTGCTTTTTCATCACCCCAGCAGTCACCAACTTGGATCCGAATAAAATCCCTGCTTACTGTCGAGACGTGCTCCGAATACATTCAACCGAGTTCATGAACTGGGATGACTTGTCGCAGCTGCTCAGCTGGGGGCATGAGGTCGGTAGTCATACCGTTACGCATCCAAACATGTCGACAATCACGCTGGAGCAAGCGAAGTATGAACTGAATGCAAGCCGAGAAATACTCACAGCTAGACTAGGCCAAGTAAAACACTTTGCATGGCCTCTGGGAAAGTTCTCCCACTTTTCGCCTCAAGTCGCTTTGGCTGTGCGTGAAGCGGGATACGAGAGCTGTGCCTCAGCGGAACGCGGTTCGCACGCGGCTCATACCGAGGCAAACGCAAATTTCTGCATGCGGAGAGATTTGGTTGAAGTTGAATGGCCCACGAGACATAGCGAGTACTTTTTGATGAAAAGTCGTCGCGCCCCGCTCAAGCCCGCGCAAACCTGGCCAGCAGAGTGGCTTCCAATTTTGAATCATAAATAATCGTTTGATGCGAATCACATATGCAAACTACAACTAAAATAGGTGTGTTTACGAGGGCGGCGGTTATCGCGCTGGCGCTTGCCACTAGTGCTACGGGGATTTACTCGGTCTTCAATTTAGATGCGATTTTCGCCGCCGCAGGCTTAGCTTCGCTGTTGGTTGTCGTATTCCCTTTTTTGTTTATAAGAACCTACGATTGGTTCTCGACATGGACATCAGTGATCATCGTCGTTATCTACGGAGGAACGATACCCGCTATTTTCATGTCGCTCCGCTGGCCGGATGCTGCCTATGTCGACGAACATATTCTCTTGAATCACGCTCCGGAGTATTTTGTTTATCCAAGTTGCCTTTTACTACTTGGCTTAGCTTTTTGTACTCTTGGTTACTTTAGTCGGATTCGAATTCCGGCGCCGGTCTTTGCAGTGGATCGACACTATTCGCTTTCTCGTACTTATTTAGTCCTTGGCCTACTCGCGATTGTTTCCGTGGCTTCGCTTGCCCTGTACATCCGCTTCACCGGAGGGGCAACAGGAGAGACGGTGATTTCTGGAAAGCGAACGGTGATTCGGACGCTTGATGTGCAAAATGAAAAAGACTTTTCACAGTATGGCTATTTGAGGCAGGGCGCGATTCTCTCGTTGACGTGTTTTCTTGTCCTACTGAGTGCTTGGAGCGATAGGTTTAGTCGGCTGAGCAGTCCGCGAGTCATTGTGTTGGCGCTTCTTTTTCTCATCTCATGTGCTTTACCGTTCTATTCGAGTTCGCGGGACCAAATCGTTTGGAACTATTTATGTGCGATGGGCGTCCTGTATTACTCGGGCAGGCCCGTAGTCAGTGGGCGATCCTTTGCTGTGTTAGTGGGCGTTGTCGGAGTGATTCTTTTTATCTCAGCGGTTCGCAATGAGCGATCTGACTCCGCGCCGTTTATGGAGAAGATGAAAACTAAACTCACTCCCTTGGTACTTAATCGGCACGGCCCCAATGTTGCGAAAACCGCACACATCCTCCACAGCGTCCCGAACCCACTTGGTCTCAAGTACGGAGAGACGATCTTCGTTTGGCTTTTAGCGCCGATTCCACGCGAAATTCTGCCCAACAAACCCATGGTTTCGCCTGGACCGATCATCGGCATGGAGGTGTATGGCACGAAATTTTCAGGGGTCCCTCCTGGGCTGGTTGCCGAGATGTACTGGAATTTCCACATTGTCGGAATCGTACTGGGTTGTTTCTGCTTTGGACTTTTCCTACGTTTCGTTTATGAACTCTTTCGATCGATCCGAGCCGACGATGGAGTGGTGACGCCGGTTTATCTTTTCGCGTTGTTTCCGCTTGGTTTTCAAGTATTGAACAACTGCTTAGGAGGTGGAGTGGTGATGGCAATGGTGGACTTGCTGATGAGTGCCTGCGTGGTTGCAATGTGTACAGTTCGAACGAGAAGGTAAGTCGTGCTTGCGGTATTAGTTACCCTAGAAAGGTCGGCAGCGGATCGCCATGTTTAAACAATTGATCAAGCGAATTAAGTCATCTTTCCTAAGTAGAAGGTTCAGAAACCTATCCGTTGAAGAGCGCTTTACAGAAATCTATCGCATCGGATGGTGGGCGGAAAATAAAGAGAGTACAAGCGGCTCTGGATCCACGCTGGAGAATACGTCCAAGATTCGCGAATCGCTTCCCGGGTTGGTGGCAAGCCTCGGCGTTAAGGTCTTGTTTGATGTGCCCTGCGGTGATTTTAACTGGATGCAGCACGTCAACTTTAATCCTCCGATTGATTACATCGGAGGCGACATCGTTGCATCCGTTATTGCCGAAAATCAAAAGAAGTACGCTGGCGAACGACGCAGCTTTCGGCAATTCAATTTGATATCGGACGAATTCCCAGCTGTGGACATGCTGTTTTGCCGGGATTGCCTTTTCCACCTTAGCTACAACGACATTTGGGCGGTTCTCGAGAATTTCAGCCGCTCGAGTATTCCTTACTTCATGGTTACTAACATGCCTGCGGTTGAGAAGAATCGAGATATTATCTCAGGTCAACATCGGCTTTTGAATCTTTGCCAAGCTCCGTTCAACTTTCCGAAACCTATTTCTGAACTTACCGATTTTGTTGGTCAAAGAGTGCCCAAAGTTATGGCGTTATGGAACTTGGAGACAGTAAAAGGGTTGGTCGCCACGCGGGTCGGGGATATCTCGTCAGAACGTGAGTAGCGATCGTCCACGAGTCGACGGGCTAATAGTCTGTCAGAGTAGTAAGGTGACAGCTTGATGCGAATAGCAATTGACGGGACAATGCTCGCGAGAGGCGGCGGCTTAACTGGACTCGTGAACGTGCTTGAATCGTGGCGTGACAGCGCGACGCCGATCGATAGTACTGTCTACGTTTCGCGATCCGAGGTTTTACGAGAACTCACAAGCTTGCCCGGCAGTCACAAAGTCATTCCCTTCGCATTGGATTTAGGGGGACAAAAGGTATTCTTGAGACGTCAAACCATTTTGGGCCGGAGTATCGAACAAAAAGGCGCCGACGTAATATTAACGACCAACAGTATGGTGGGTAGGACTGCTCTGCCACAGGTTGTGCACCATCAGAATGTGCTCTGGTTTTTACCCAATAGTTTTCTGCAAAAGTTTCGAAGCGAGGGACTTGTCTCGGCGTTGCGCTACAAGGCATGGGGCTTGGCAGCTAGAAAATCCCTCCGAAAATCTAAAGCGAACATTTTTGTCTCTGCTTTTTTGCAAAGGCTGGCGGAGCGGAGTGTGCCTGATTCGGCAAGCCGTAACTCTGTGGTGCATAATGGATTGTCGAAGCGAGCTCTGGATGCGCTCGACATTGAGTCTTCTACGGTCGCAGGTCCAAGCATTGCAGCCATCACTTCCCCCAATCCACACAAAGAGAATGACTTACTTATCAAAACGCTCAAGCAGTTGACGGTTCTTGCCCCAAAAGTGAACTGGCAGCTCAAAGTCGCTGGTAAGGGCAATTACGAATTTGAGAAAAAATTGGCTGCGGAGTTGGGGGTCGCTGAAAGAATATCCTGGCTCGGCTTTTTGTCGGAACCAGAACTGGATGGATTATTGAGGAGTTCGCTTTGTCTGCTGTTCCCCAGTTCAATTGAGGCGTTTGGTAATCCGCCGTTGGAGGCGATGGCGCGTCGCTGTCCGGTGGTCGCCTGCGATGGCACAGCAATTTCCGAGGTTTGCGGTGACGCCGCGATACTTGTGCCACCACACGAATGCGCACAACTAGCGGTGGGAGTTAACAGGTTTTGGAGCGATAGTAATCTGCGAAGTGATAAGGTTTCCCGAGGGTTGCTAAGGGTTTTGGATTTCAGTTGGTCGCGCAACGCACAGCGGATCTACGATGTGTGCAGCCAGGTTTCCGAAGGTGCTTGATATAGGTAAATTTCTCGTGACGCTACAACCGGTTCAACCCCTATTTGAAACGCAGGCTAACGCGGTTTGCAATTGGAATCGCCCTGTTCTGGTTGTTGCACTGTGACCGGGCAGCCATCATGTTCACTGACCGCGCCCGAAAGTGCTTTGTTTATAATTGAGAAGTGTTAAGAAAGATTTAGTGTATGCCTAAAAACGAACAAGCGACGAGGCTCTCCTCGGCTGGCAAAACAGTCCTTGTGACAGGCGGAACGGGTTCATTCGGCAAGACAATGGTGAAGAAGTTGCTGGAGCGTGGCTACGCAGAAATTCGTGTGTTTAGCCGTGACGAGTGGAAACAAGAGGAAATGCGCGTTCGCATGGGCGACAATCGCGTTCGATTCTATATCGGAGATGTGCGCAACAGGGCGAGCGTCGATGCGGCCATGGATGGAGTCAATCTGGTGTTTCATGCGGCGGCGCTCAAGCAAGTGCCTTCCTGCGAGTTCTTCCCCATCGAAGCCGTTCAAACGAACATTCTCGGTAGTCACAATGTGATCGAATCGGCCGTAAAAGCGAATGTGGAGTGCGTCGTTTGCTTGGGAACTGACAAGGCTGTCTATCCGGTGAATGCAATGGGGATGACAAAAGCCCTGATGGAAAAGACTGCACAGTCTATCGCGCGCCGCTTGAGCGATACCGACACGCGTGTCTGTTCAGTGCGTTACGGAAATGTGATGTACTCTCGAGGTTCAGTGATCCCATTGTTTGTGCAGCAAATCAAAGACCGCGCACCGATAACGATCACAGATCCGAACATGACGCGCTTCATGTTGCCTTTGCGAGATTCGGTTGAATTGGTGGAGTTTGCTTTTGAACACGGTCGGCAAGGTGACATCTTCATCAAGAAGGCGCCCGCTTGTACGGTTGGCGATCTAGCCAAAGCCCTTCTAGAACTTTTTAAGAGCGACTGCGAAATCAAATCGATTGGGATGCGCCACGGTGAGAAGCTGCACGAGACGCTCGCCAGTATTCAAGAAATTCGTCGCGCTCAGGATATGGGCGATTTCTTGCGAATTCAAATGGATGATCGCGACTTGAACTACTCCAAGTACTTTACTGAAGGTGAAATGATGGAAGCCGAGATTCGTGATTACGACTCGGACTCGACAGCCCAGCTAACCATACCGGAAGTTAAAGAGTTGCTGCTGAGTTTACCTGAAGTTCAAGACGAGCTGACGCAGCATTTGGCGCAACTCGCTCGTAAATAACTTAGGATAGATCGCGACATGACTTCGATATTGGTTACCGGTAGTGATGGCTTGCTTGGTTGGCACCTGCGCTGTTTTCTTTCAACGATCAAAGATGTCAAGGTCGTCGCTTGCAATCGCTCCCACTTCAACGACACAGAGTATCTGGCCGCTGCGGTGAAGAGTGCTAATGTTGTGGTGCATCTGGCAGGCATGAATCGCGGTGACGAGCAGGAAATTGCGAAGACGAATGTCGCGCTAGCGAATCAGTTAACAGCCGCGTGCAAGGCCAGTCAAACGAGGCCACATGTGCTGTTCAGTTCTTCAACCCACGCCGATGGTCAGTCGAGCTATGGGATTTCGAAGCGTACGGCGCACGAGCATCTTAAAGCTTGGGCAAATGAGTCGGGGGCTGCCTATTCTAACTTAATCCTGCCGCATATCTTTGGTGAACACGGCAAGCCTTTCTATAACTCAGTCGTTTCAACGTTCGCATATCAACTTGCGCAGGGATTAACACCTGAAGTCAAAAACGACGGCCAATTGTCGCTGTTGCATGCGCAAGATGTTGCATCGATTATCTGGGAACATATCGGCAAACAGACGACTGGTACCGTACGCCCACAAGGGACGCCTATTTCAGTAACCGAATTACTCACTCGATTTCAAGGGTTGGCCGAGCGATACCGAAGCGGAGTGATTCCGCAGCTGTCGCAGCCACTCGACCTGCGGCTGTTCAACACCTATCGTTCCTATTGCACCCACGAACAGCGAGCTCACGCGCTAAAGTTGAATGCTGACAATCGCGGTAGTCTTTTTGAATCCATTCGCTCGGACGGTTGCGGGCAAGTGTTTTTGTCAACGACTCATCCCGGAATCACTCGGGGAAACCACTTCCACACGCGTAAAGTCGAGCGATTTGTGGTGATCGATGGCGAAGCGGAAATTAAGGTCCGTCGCATGTTGACATCCGAAATGCATACTTACAGAGTCAATGGAGTCGAACCGCAGGCGATCGATATCCCAATTCTGCACACTCACAACATCAAGAACGTAGGCAACGGACCGCTGTTAACTATGTTTTGGGCTGGCGAGCATTTTGATCCTCAGGATTCCGACACCTATTTTTGTGAAGTTGACGAGGTTGGAGTGTAACTATGAGTGAATCGCGCCTGAAGGTCATGACCATCCTGGGGACTCGCCCCGAGATTATCCGTTTATCCGCTGTGATGAAAGCCCTCGATGCGTCGACGGACCACAAGATCGTGCATACGGGACAAAACTACGATTACGAACTGAACCAGATTTTCTTTGACGAGCTTGGAATTCGCAGTCCAGATTTCTACCTGGGCGTCGACACTTCATCCCTCGGAGCTGTGCTTGCCGGAACGTTGCTCGAGAGTGAGAAGGTGCTACGAGCCGAGAAGCCTGACGCCGTTGTGATTCTTGGCGACACCAACAGCGCCATGGCGGGGATCATGGTTCGTCGCTTGAAGATTCCGCTCTATCACATGGAAGCGGGAAATCGATGCTTTGATTTCAATGTCCCCGAGGAGACAAACCGTCGAATTATCGATCACATTAGTGATTTCAACTTGGTTTACACCGAGCATGCGCGACGACATTTATTGTCAGAAGGAATTCCGCATCGCCGGATCTACCACACAGGGTCGCCGATGCGCGAAGTGCTAGACCAGCACGCGGCTAAGATCGATGCGTCGACGATTTTAAGTCAGTTGGGCCTGCGTGAACGCGAGTTTATTATCGTCAGTATGCACCGCGAAGAAAACGTCGACTCGCCGGTCGTCTTGAAAGAGCTGCTTCGGGCCTTAGAAATGTTGGCCGAGAAGTTTGGTTTCCCGATTATTGTCTCGACGCATCCGCGAACTCGCAAGCGAATTGAATCGCTCGAGCCACGAAGCCTGAGCGACAGGATCCAGTTTTTGAAACCGTTTGGCTTCTGCGACTACAACTATCTGCAAAAAAAATCGTTTTGCACGGTCTCAGATAGCGGAACGATCAGCGAAGAATCCTCGATGTTACGCTTTCCTGCGATCACGATTCGAAATGCATTAGAACGTCCAGAAGCCTTGGATACTGGGAGTATCATTATTTCAGGAACAAACGCAGAGCGGATCGTCGACTGTGTCCAGTTAGCGGCGGATGAGTTCAAGGCGGGGCGAATGGCGCCATGTCCGGCAGACTATCAAGTCACGAATTGCTCGCAACGCGTCGTGCGTCTGATCCTTGGAACGACCAAGCTGGCGCATCGATGGCAAGGTATTGAGTCGGTTGCTAAGGAGTAGGTTGGTAAAGAGAAATGGCTTCATGGTTCCCTCGCTTACGCTGCGGGTTGGTGTTTGATTCCCGCGCTTACGCTTCGGGTTAGTGTTTTAGTTTGCACCGTTGGGCACTTAAAAGTTCTGATTTTTATGAATGGAAAAATTCAAGTTCAAGAACGAATCTTTTTGTCGCCGCCGCACATGGGTGGTACGGAGATTGACTATGTCATGCAAGCGTTTAAGAGCAACTACATCGCTCCTACTGGGCCGCAGCTTGCCCAGTTCGAACAGGCCTTTAGCAATTTGACAGGTATGAAACACTGCGTCGCCGTCGCAAGTGGAACGGCCGCGATGCATTTGGTTTTGCGGACACTGGGTGTAAAAGCTGGTGATAACGTACTGGCTTCATCGTTAACTTTTATTGGAAGCGTCAGTCCCATTGCTTTCTTGGACGCAAAGCCGGTGTTTGTTGACTGTGATGCGTCCACATGGACCATGGATCCAAACTTGGTAGCAGATGCGATCAAACAATTGAAGGCCAAGGGACGATTGCCAGCAGCGGTGGTACCGACGGATCTTTATGGACAAAGTTCGGATGTCGATGCGTTGCGAGCGATTTGTGACCCGGAAGGCATTCCAGTTGTAGTCGATTCAGCCGAAGCGCTTGGAGCGACTTACCGAGGTGAATCAGCTGGTAAGCGCGGACGAGCGGCGATCTTTTCTTTTAATGGCAACAAGATCATCACAACGTCAGGCGGTGGCATGTTGGCAACTGATGACGAGCGAATCGCCAACCGCTGCAAGCATTTGTCAACTCAGGCTCGTGAGCCGTTTTTGCACTATGAACACGCTGAAGTCGGTTACAACTATCGGATGAGTAACGTCTTGGCCGGCATAGGCATTGGACAGCTAGAAGTATTGGCGGAGCGCGTGAATCGAAAACGAGTGATCTTTGATCGCTATGTTGCAGAGCTCGGCGGTTTGCCCGGTATTTCATTTATGCCAGAAGCCGATTATGGTCGCAGTACTCGTTGGCTGACTGTTGCCTTGGTTGACTCAGACAAATTTGGTTCAACACCGAACGAGATCATTGCGGCCCTCGATGCGGAAAACATCGAGTCGCGGCCTGTTTGGAAACCGATGCATATGCAACCGGCGTTTGCTGGATGTGCAACGGTAGGTGGGGCCGTGTCCGAGCGTTTTTTCCGTGACGGTATCTGCTTGCCAAGCGGAACGTTGATGACCGACGAGCAGCAGGCCAGAGTGTGTTCAATTTTCCGCAAGATGGCCAAGTAATGCGAGCACTAGTAATTCATCGCTACTTTTGGCCTGACACGCCGCCGTATGCTTCGATGCTACGGCGGATCGGTGAGCACTGGATTGAAGGCGGGCATATTGTCCAGGTATTCAGTACTCAACCGTCGTACAAAGTCGAAGTCGACAATGAGCAGCGGCCTAAACGTGAAAGGCTGGGTGAATTAGAAGTTGTCCGATGTTCGTTGCTGAAAGAGAGGTCGCGCAGCGGATTGCTGAGGGCCATCAATAGTCTCCTGTTCGCGATGAAAGTCTTTTTGCACATTCTTGGCCAGCGAGGCAAGTGGGACGTTGTCATGTGTTCAACTGTACCTCCTGTACTCGTTGGAATGGCGTCGAGTCTGGGCGCACGGTTAACGGGTGCGAAATTCGTCTATCACGCGATGGACATTTGGCCAGAGGTTGGCACGGTGGCTGACCAATTGAAACCCGGACTGGTTTATCGTCTGATGCGCTGGCTAGATACTCGGACATGCTTGCGTGCGTCGGCGATCGTTTGCTTGTCTGACGACATGCGTAGAAGTTTTATTGCGCGCGATGCTCGCGTGGTAAACAAGATC
>JANNNN010000671.1:0-2258 GCA_031398555.1 Planctomycetia bacterium
GCCAATCCAAGACGCCTGCCCCTTTGTGAATCTTTCCGTCGTTGGCAAACTTTGGCCATTAGCCGTCGGGGTCGTTGAGCAGTTCCTCCAGTCGTAGACGTAGGTTTGCAGGATATTTTTCAAGCCAAGAAGCATCTATCATTCCAAGCGAGATCATGTCCAGTAGATGAACCTGATCTTTGCGGCGAAATGCATTCAGCTTCATTCGCACCAGTGTTTCCAGAGTAACGGTCTGGAAATCATTCGCTCTCGCCGCAGGTTCTATATCCGGATTGGGCTCTCCGCCTCGCTCGATATTACCCACAAGCAGCACATGCACGGCATCGCGGGCGGATGCGTCCGGATGTTCAACGAACATGTCAAGGCCTGATGTGTTCCGGTGATGAAGTCCCGCAGCAATCATGGCATTGAACAGGGCAGGGAAATCGCATGGACGCACGAGGATGTCAACATCTTGTGTTGTTCTTAACGCGGCTTCATCAACTTGGGCCACCCAAGCGCGTACAGCATGTCCGCCGATGACCGCATATAGCACTTTAGAGTCCTCCAGTATCTTCACTGTCTTTCGAAGCCGTTCATTGACCTTTTCCACCGCTCGCTCCATTCGAGTCCAAAGCTCTTCACCGACAAGCGTAAATTCAACCATTGCATCGTCCTCCAGCAGGATTATAGCAGGAAATCTCTCTGCACTGAACGCCGAGGCAACACTGCCAGGGCAGTCATACCCAGTGTCCTCCTCACCGGTGGTTTCGCCACGGGCTAGGGTTGTGTCTTCCCTTCGGGAATGGACGCGCTCGTAATCGACCGCTCAATGTTCGGACGTGCCATACTGGTTCAGAGCCAGGGAACAAGCAAGACTTTTACACCCGCGATCAGCGAGCAGTATCGTATTTTTCTGTCATTAGCATTCCTGCCAAATCTAGGCGCCGCTTTTTACTCTCGCGCCCAATCGCTCAGCCAATCTTAGCAACGTCTTACTCGCATCCCCTTCAGCCAACTTGGCTTGGATGATGTGCATCTGCGAACGGTCGTGCCAGGCTTCGGTCAAGGCATGTGCAAACTCGCCTTCGGTTTTAACCAAGTAACCCTTGCCACCACCGTACACCGCCGGCAATTTGTAATAGTTCCACGGGTTGATCTCGTTGTACTTCCATTCGCCTTCTTGCAAGTACCGCTCAGTTCCGTAGCCATGATTGTCCAGCACAATTAAAATTGGCGAGAAACCGTGTTTTACAATCGTCGACAATTCGTTGCCCGTCATCTGAAAAGCGCCGTCGCCGCAGATCGCAATGACACGCTCATCAGGTCGCGCGACGCACGCACCCACTGCGGCCGGTACTGCAAAGCCCATTGATGTGTAGTACGCGGGACTCAGGAACTCCGTTTTATCGTGAATCACTAACTCTGTGGCACCGAAAAGTGAGTCACCAATATCTGCGATCACAATCGTATCGTCGTCGAGAAAAGCATTGAGCACGTGCATCATCCGGCTGACTCGCAATTCGCTCTCCGGTTGCATCGCAAACTCCGGCTCACTCGACTCAAGCAAGCAACTTGGAATCTCGCGCACTGCTGGAGTCGGTTTGCTCTTGATCAGTCCGTCAAGAAAATCGTGCAGTGGAATTCCGTGGTAAAAATGATGTGAAATTTGCAACTGCTCACTCGTCACGTAGATGCACTTAGGTAAATCCAACTTGGCCGTGTAAATCCCCAAGTTGATATCTGTCATGAATGTTCCAAGCAGCAGCACACAATCGCTCTCTTCAACAAACTGCGTCACCTCTTCGCGCCCCATGGCTCCTTCATACAAGCCGATGTAGAGCGGGTGTTTCTCGCGAATTACACTCTTGCCCAGCAGTGTGGCCGAGATCGGAATCTGGGCTTGTTCGGCTAACTTGACCACTTGATCTTGCAAACCAAAGCGATGAATTTCGATGCCGGCAATGATAATCGGCTTCTCAGCTTTGCTAAGTTTTGTGTGTGCTTCATGGATGGCTTCCTTCAGTGCATGCGCATCGACGGTTGACTCGGGGCGGCGATAGCCTTGAGCTGTAGGTGGAACGACGTGGACCATATCCCGAGGGATCTCGATGTACACGGGTCGTTTAAACCGGAACGCAGTGTCAAGGACTCGCTCGATTTCTGCGAAGGCCGTTACTGGATCGATCAACTCGGTCGCCGCGATGCAGATCTTTTCAAAGACCTCCAGCTGCGTTCGAAACTCACGGACCTTATGATGCAACAGCGGATTGTTCACC
>JANNNN010000818.1:0-4390 GCA_031398555.1 Planctomycetia bacterium
GCAGCATTTAGAAGCCTTCGCAGTAATTCCCAATACCGACTGGGTCGTGATGTTTGGCGACCTTTCCCAGCCATGCATCGTCGTTGACTGCGTGCAGGACAAAACACTTTTGAAACTGAATGGAAGGAAACGAGTGGTTACTTGTTTGGCCGTTTCGCAGGATGGTAAATGGGTCGCATCAGGCGGTATGAATGGAGAAGTTCTTGCCTGGCAACTCAATCCTCCCCGCGAATCGCCGGAAGTCGAGTCCATTTCTCCATTCGCCAACGCATTTTTACTAGATGGAGGCGTTACTTCAATTACATGGGTCCAAAACGATCTAGTTATTGTCGGCGACGATGGTCGAGCGACCCGGTGGTCACCCGCGTCCGGCGAACGACAAATCAGCGACAGAGTTGTTTCGGCGGCGCAATATACACCCAACGGCAAAGAACTTATCTTTGGATTTACCGATGGCTCTATTCGCATCGCATTGTCCAATAACTTGCCAACGGTTGGGCGAGGGAAGGACAACAATTGCGAAATGGCTGATTCCCGACTTCTTACACCGCCATGCGGTATTGCCGTTACAGCAATGGATGTTCACCCCGATGGTAACCTCATTGCGGTGGGCTACGATGACGGGCGCGTCCAAGTAATGGACGTTGATGGAACGGTTCAAGAAGTGCTTTCAGTCGGGAAGGCAGACGAACTCCAGCAGAGGGTTTTTGACGTGAAGTTCTCACCCGATAGCACATCGATAGCTTGGGGGAGTGAAGACAATGAACTCCGCGTGTGGCCAACCGATCGAAACCAAAAAACACTTAGCAAGAAAATGACGGCAAACGTCGAATGCGTGGAATGGCTTGATGGCCATGATACTATCGCCGTCGGCGGCGAGTTCGAAGGGATGAGGCATATTTCCGTTCCAGCCGGCGAGTCAATCCAGAAATTCGGTAGTACACCGACAAGGTCCATTCTATCCAGCCACACAAATCAACAATTGATAACGGGAAGTGGCGACGGGATAATGCGAAGCTACGATAAACGTACCATGGAACTCAGGAACTCTATTCGCTTACATAACCACTCGATCAGTACAATAAGCCAATCCAAGGATGGGCAAATTGCTTTAAGCATCGACGATTCCTCTGAAATTCGGCTTTCCAATCTCGCTGATCGTGAAGTTTATGGGCGACTAAGTCAAAATACGCGCCTGCGTGACCTCGCAAGTTTCTGTTTCGTATCCTCTGAGTTTTCGGAGGATCAACGATTCGTCTTTGTGCTAATCGGCTTCATAAACGGTGACAAACTGACGAGATCAGTATTCCGGCAATATCAACTGTACACCGCCCCCGACTAGCATTATTTTGTTGAAAGGCGGTAAAAAAACAAAACCGCTCTTGGGAAGACAAACCAATGCCAGAGACCAACCCACGTGCCAACCCCAAAATCTAATCTGGACAAAGCACCTGGTTGGCGAGAATTGTCGTTAATTGATATTTACAGCGAGGTTCAAATTATCCAGAGTGTTCACACCAACTTTTTAAAAGGAACTCCATGAGCACCGCAAGCAAAACCACTGCCCCTAACTACTACCAGGACCTAGGATTCCTTCGAAGTTGGGTTGCCCGCCGACGAATCGCGATCAGCATTGCTTGCTTTACGGCACTCATCGTGTTCAACCTGGCTATTCTGCGTCGGCATCCGAGCAACCCGCTAGCGGTGTGGCAGTGGCAAAGCGGAATCGGTTTATCGCTCATTTTAATGGGTGTTGGAATTCGCACTTGGTCTGCGGGAACGCTGATAAAGGTGCGGGAGTTAATTACGGCCGGGCCCTATGCACTTTCTCGCAATCCCCTTTACGTCGGCTCGTTTTTGATGATGTACGGCTTTGCATTGATCATGAACGACTGGTTGTCCATTGCATTCATCGCCGGGCCAATGTCAATGTTGTACTACTTTCAAGTCCTAAATGAAGAAAAGTATTTGGCCGCGTTACATCCAGAACAATGGGCGAGCTACATCAAAAGAACACGCCGCTTTGTTCCACTTAAGTTTAATTCGAATTGGCACAGCGGTTGGGCGCTGGCCCAATGGCTCCACCATCGCGAGTATCGAGCGATTTTCGGTGCATTGGTTGGTGTTGTCGGATTGATTTTGTTATACGAGTTTGGTCGATAACGATCGCTTCTTCAAGGATCTCGGAGGCAGTGCATGTTGGCAATCGATATGCCGCTGACGATGGCTCCGATGATGCCCACAAAACCTTGATCGGTGCCGCACAGAAAAAGATTCTTTAGATGCGTTGTGCCGTCTAGCTGCTTGTCGGGGGCTCCGTACACCGCTCCATTGTCATGCGAGGTAAATCGACGAATCGTCTTGGGTGTAAACACATCGGTATCGATGACATGCCGTCGGAAGTCGGGGATGAACCGGACAGCCGAAGCCACGCTACGATCGTACCACCACATTTTTTGTTTCGCATACTCGGTTTCATCTAGCGCTTGCCAGCGGTCGAAATCGGCGATCGTTGTCAGACGCACGATGCCATCTTCCAAGTTACCGACTTCCTCGGGATACAAGTAGTTGTTTGGACTGCAAATCACCCCGGTCCGCACATCGCATAAGTCGCTCCTAGGTCGCCGCCATTCGAATTTTTCGCTGTCGTTGTAAAAAACGATCGTTTCACCAAAGCCGACTTCTTTGGGTTGCTTGTCAAGGACGGAAATCGATTCGATGAACGTCAACTGCCCGGCTCGTTGCGGCGTGACTTCGGTGACGTCCTCGCACAATCGCTGTGTCTCGATAAGGCCCGCGCTGGACAGAATTCGCTTGGCTTCGATGTGTTCACCGCTGTCAAGTGTCACACCGACTGCGCGATCGCCATCGACGCGAATACTCGCTACTCCACTTCGCAGTTTCAGTTCGCCGCCCAACGAGCGAAACCGACGCACGAGGTGCTTGAGAATCAGACGCACGCCCTTGTAAGGTCTTGCAAAACCCTCCAAGAAGATACTGCGGAACATGATGCAGAACTGGCCAAAGTCCATGTCGTCTTCGCGAGCGTTGCCGTACCACATCAGCGGACAGAGTAGCATTTCGATCAGCAGCGGCTCACTAATTGTTTCAGCTAAGAACTTGCGAGCCGACCCGCCAAAGTTCTCTTGCGTGAGGTCATCGTAATCGGTCAGTTGCCCGAGCAGCTTTTCAAAGTTATCGCGTTGCTTCGGAAACGCAGCGGCAATTTCACTGCGCAGCAAGTCGATGTTATTGTTGAACCGCAAGCGCACGCCCGGGAATGCCACTGCACTGCCAACTTGCGGCGACAGTTCAAAATCCTCCCAGCGAAAACGCAATTGCCTGAGCAATCGCGCGAGCGGCCCTTTTTTGGTGCCGGGCGGAGTGTAATTGGTGACCGCGTGCAAGCCGACATCGTAATTACGACCGCCGAGTCGATAGAAACCGTTGAGGCCACCGATGGTGTAGTGACGTTCGAGGATACAGACTTTTTGGTCATAATGGGCCAGCCGAATTCCAGCCGCCAACCCAGACATTCCTCCGCCAATGATCAGCGTGTCAAACACCAGTTTTCACCTGAGCGGATGATTAAAGGTCGCGCATTTTGGGTTCAAGATAACTTACCGTGCTGTCCATGCTGGCCAAATTGCCATACTCGTCTTCGGGGATCTGCACGCGGTGACGCTTGCGAAGCTCCATGACGATATCCAAAAAGTCCATACTGTCCAGCTCCATCTGTTCACGAAACGAAACATCATCCTTGAGGTTACTTAGGTCCTCGTCCGGTGCAATATCACTGAGGATGTCGAGAATCTCGCCGCGAATTTCCGCTTTTTCCACTGAACTCTCCTCGAATTTTCTGCTCTTAAGCCAAGCGAATTGCGGTAGGTGCCAAGCGAACTGCATCAGCTAGTTGTATGCAAGTTCGCCACTCGTTGGTCGACTGTATTGGACTTGCAAGCTTACTCGCGATTGCGAGTTTGGGCTAGGGTCTGAAGTTGGGCTAGCTAGCCTGCATTTTTTGAGCCGAAGACGTCAGGCTGGAGGCTGGAAGCTGGAGAATTTCTGGACATTGCTCGTGCTCAGGCTCTGGGGTGAGGCTGTGCCCCATGCCAATTTGAAAAGTGCTATTTAGTCTAACAGCGGGAGTAGTCAACCGGTCGACGTGGCGGGCTGAGCTTTCAAGGCCCCGGGCTTCAAGGCACAGCCTTGGTCCACTAACTGGCGAACAGCGAACAGTGTCGAATTTCTTGACATTTGGAAAAGGTAGTTTTGCGGCTGCCGTTTGGGGGGCGGCGTAGTGGCGTAAAGATGGAATTGACAAGAAAAGCGACAGCAGAAAAACGAAAAAGCACACAAGAGGGCGCGGGATTCCCTCTTGTGTGCGCGG
>JANNNN010000822.1:0-2542 GCA_031398555.1 Planctomycetia bacterium
AAGCCAGCTAGTGCTAGATCCTAAGGTTGGCACGTGGATTTGACTCTAGCATTGGCTTGGACCAATCAGCGGGAAGGCGTTAGAGAGCGTCCCGCTTAAAAACCCCGGGAAAACGCGATTTTTCAAGCGACTTATCAGCCGGAAGGCGTTAGCCTCCGGCTGGAGACGTAACCGGAGGCTAACGCCGGCTAACGCCTTCCGGCTGATAAGACTAAACTAACGTAACGACCATTAACGTAAGCGGGACGCTCTCGTTAGCTTCTGGTTAGGTCTTCAACCGGAGGCTAACGCCACGAAACCAGCTACCTCAGTTCGTGAGCTTGCGCAAATTTGGCTATCTAGCTGCACTAGGTCATGGACGCGGTTCCGCGTAGGCTTGGATAGGCGGGCAATCTAGTGCTAGCCTACATTCGAGGGTGTTTACCTAGCGAGCCCGGTTGACTTGATTCTGCGATTCGACGGACCGATAGACCTTAGTAGTGATTAGGCGCGAGAAATTCTTCACACTAGGTATGAATATGGGCTTTGGCGATTCTACGGAGTTGACTGGCGTCGAACAGCAATTGGACTCTTTGCGTGTTCAGTTGGAGCAAGCCCAACGTATGGCAACCATTGGTGAGCTGACTAGCACGACGACACATGAGTTCAACAATCTGCTGATGACCATTTTGAACTATGCCAAGTTGGGTTTGCGCCACAAAGACGAACCTTCCCGCGATAAGGCTTTTCAACGCATTCTTGATTCAGCCAACCGCGCGACCAAGATTACAGGCAGCATTCTTGCCATGGCGCGCAGCCGCAACGGGCAACTAGAAAGCACCTCTCTTCGACCGATAATCGAAGACACTTTATTGCTTTTGGAGCGTGAATTTCGCAAGTATCGCATCCAACTGGAAACAAAACTGGATGATGTTCCTGAAGTACTCGCCAATGCTAGCCAAATACAACGTATGATTGTGAACTTGCTGGTCAACGCGCGCCAAGCGACTCATGAAGGCGGTCTGGTGCGAATCTTGCTGCAAGCCGATTCGAGCGCTAGCGAAGTCGTGCTGACGATTCGAGATTCTGGTACTGGTATTTCCGCTGACGTTCTTCCGCGCATTTTCGATCCGTACTTCACTACCAAGTCTGGACCGGATGAGAGTGGCAAAGGTGGAACTGGAATCGGTTTGGCGAGTTGCAAAGAGATTGTTGATTTGCACCAGGGAAGAATTCGAGTTGAAAGCAGTGTGGGCAAGGGCACGGCATTTATTATTCGATTGCCAGCAATTCTCCAAACCGCAATTGCAGGATAACGATTGCTAGCGAAGTGTCTTCGGCGGACCGACGAAGGTCTGCCAAATCACTATGATTGGGTACATGGGTGGGAGTTCCGCCATAGTCATTCTCACACTAGCATTTTGGATAGGTTCGCGACGTTCTTTTGGGTGCACGATTTCGTGCGTATTCACTGTATCTCCGAGCGCTTTGTGAGCTCCTTTTCTATACAAGATACAGACAGTTTTTGGTGAAATCTGGGCGTAAAATGCCGCCACAACGCCTTTTCGGCGTTGCATTGCAACTGGCAATGATTCACACTAAAGGCTCCTCTCTAAGATCGCATCTTGCCGCAGCCTTACTGTGACAATGTACGCGCATCAAAATATTTAAGGATTGAACGTCACCTAAATTAACCGTCACGCAGCTTCACAAAACAGCTCCGTGGTCATATCCTCAGAGATAAGAGTGCTCGCAAGATGATTCGGACCAATGACTGGCCGCTGCGAGTGCAAAACGGAAAGGACTTCAAGTAATGATGAAATCACAATCTCGTTCGACTAAGCTTGCGTTGGTCACGAGTATTTTTCTTTCAATGGCCGGCCAACACGAAGTTGTGGCACAAGATCTTCCATTGCTAGCGACGCTTTCGACACCCAGTGTTGCATCAGCCAACCAGCAGCCTAGTTTGCCCTTGTTCGATGAACAGGACCAGGATCGGGGAGCCTTGCTACTTTGCGGTGGTGGACCACTGCCGCCCTCAGTTCTTGAGCTGTTCTTCCAGTACGGCAAGGGCGAAGAAGGTAAGTTAGTTATCATTCCAACGGCAAGCGCATTGTCGGATAGTGGCGACTTCACTCGGTCATTTGGTTCATGGGCTGATTTCAATTGGGGAAAAGTTGATATTCTCCACGCATCCAATCGCGTAGATGCCGAAGCGGAAGATTTTGCAAGCACTCTCAAGGACGCTACTGCTGTCTGGATGTCTGGCGGCGATCAGCGCCGTTTGGCAGAGCGCTATCAAGGTACCGCCGTAGAAACTGAGATTCGAAATGTCATGCATCGTGGCGGAGTGGTTGGTGGTACAAGTGCTGGTTCCGCGATTGCTTCACGCGTGATGATCTCGGGCGGACAAAAGCAGCCGCAGATCGCAAGTGGTCTCGACTTGCTGCCCAACTCGATCATCGATCAGCACTTTTCTCAACGTTTGCGGCACGACCGGCTGGCGAGCGCCGTTGCGTCGCATCCAGAGCGAGTTGGTATTGGCATCGATGAGAGTACGGGT
>JANNNN010000826.1:0-5006 GCA_031398555.1 Planctomycetia bacterium
GATGGTACCATTTGTCCCGTCCATACTCGGCCGAGCGGCACATAGTGAGCATTCCGCCAGTCCTCGACTATCGTTACCGCGTCAAATCAATACCCTCCTCAGCTTTGGGAATCGAACGCATGCAATTTCCGCCGCATCTACAAAACTGTCTTGAAGGTCGCTTGGCATGTGCCGTTGAACTTGCCCAACTCGGCGGTCAGCTGACACTCAAGTACTTTCAAACCGCAGGCGTCGACGTGGAGCGCAAAGGCGACGACTCGCCCGTTACCCTCGCCGACAAGCAAGCTGAAGAGTTGATTCGAGCCGAGCTTAGCCAACGCTACCCAGCTGATGCAATTCTTGGCGAAGAGTTTGGTGCGCATGCCGGAACGTCGGATTACCAATGGATCGTCGATCCGATCGATGGCACCAAGAGTTTTATTTCTGGGGTACCGATATATTCAACGTTAATTGGAATCGTGCACCACCGCGAATGTCTGGGTGGAGTGATCTACATCCCCGCGCTCGAGGAGATCGTCTTCGCAGCCCAAGGGACCGGAACTTGGCATTCCGTTCGCGGCGGCCAGCCAACACGCTGTCACGTTTCGACTCGCTCACTCGCGCAGGGCCTATTTGTCACAACCCAATTCGATTCTTTTGGGAAACGTGGAGCGGGCGAAGGCTATCAGAAATTAGAAAACGCCTCATACATCAGTCGAACTTGGGGCGACGGCTACGGTTACTTACTGGTTGCAACGGGTCGAGCTGAAGTGATGGTCGACCCGATCGCCAACCCATGGGACCTGGCTGCGGTGCAACCCGTCGTCGAAGAAGCTGGCGGCAAATTTACTAGTTGGTCCGGTGAATCAACGGTCTTCGGCGGCGATGGTGTCGGAAGCAACTCGCTCGTTCACGACGAAGTGCTGGCCATGTTAAGAAAGTAGAAAGTAGAAGGTAATACTCGCTATTGAACCCACTCTAGCTCGCAGGGTAGGACTGGGCCCCAAATGGCGGCTTTGATACTGGCCGGGGAAAATTCAGATTGTTCGCACAGTTCAAATTCAACCCTCTTGTTCGAAATCGCGTCGGTCCCAGCGACCCCTTCAATGAGACCTCCGATAACCAGGCCGATTGCACCTTTTGATTCAGCACCCCGAAGGGTCGCAAGCCGCTCGCGACCGACTGCGGACAGTTCAATTGAAATCGATCGCGACTGCCCCGACTCAATAGCACCTACCATCTCGGTCGTCAGATCAATCAGTGGCTTGCCCGTCAAGACTGTTGTTGAAAGACCGTTCATTCCTTTGGCAAGAGAGTCGACGGACAACTTGCCCGCTAATGGCAGTGAAACGGAGTCACTGTCGAGCTGTGCATCGTTGGCCGCCAACCATGCCAGCTGCAACTGGCCCTTGATGGCTAATGCGGCTTTGATATTCTCTTGATTGCATCTCCAGTCGCTGATTTTTAATCGCGAAACCTCATCGTTGAACTGCAGTTTTGAGTTGGGAGCAAACTCGCCGACGCGAGAGCGAATGCGCTGGCTTATATCTTGGCTGCTGACCGAACCGTCGGAGACGATACGATAAGCAATTGAGGTGGGATAGAAACCGCCCATGTAAGCAGCCGCGAGTAGTCCTACGATCGCAAGTCCAACTGCATTGGCTCCAGCTATTGTCTTGGACCACCGCGATTCTCGAATGAACATCAACGTGGTTGTGCCCCAAGCCGGTTGTTGGTTCGACTCTGTTAACTTGCCATGCATCCACGGCGAAGCCCATATTGCCGCCGGCAAACTCAGCAACCATGCGGGCGCAATCGGCAGCAGAGATATGACTGTCAGGACACCATTGAGCGGCTTCATGGGAAGGAAGAAATTCATGATCCCGCCTACGAACTGCATCAGCCCGACTGGACCAATCAAGACTGCCAATACGATCGCACCAATGGCCACGGTGGCGGACGAAGTATGCGCTGCGTTGGCATTGAGAACTTGACCGATGGCCAACCCGCCAAGGTTTGCAATTCCGCTAAGAATCATCAGACCACCAAAGATGCTCTGGCGCGTATAAGTTTCCGTTCCAAAAATCGGTTGAATGTTGTCGTTTTTTCCAAATCCGATCGCGTTGAGCAGTCGCTTTGCCCCCGGAATATCGCTTCGCTTGACATGCAACTCTACAAAACCAGCTTCTGAATTCGGTAATTTATAAAGTAAGGAGAGACTGTTGACTGAGATGACCATCTTCGTAGAAAACATCCCGCACATCAACTCGCACCGAGTTATTTTCCCGAACGGGATTTCGATCAAATGCAATCTTGATTTAAGGACCCCCATCATCTTGTCGCGCGTCCGAAATTCGATGCACAGGCTGCTTTCATTTGCATAAACCATCCCAATCGCTTCTGCGAATCCACCGAAAGTATCGTAGGTGAATGGGAAATCACAATTGAACGGAATTGAAACTGGCTGGGACGGATCCGCCTGGGCACCCGGTATCGGCGGGGGAAGCGGTGCCGCTTGCGAGTCAACGACAGATTGAAATGACTTCAGTTGTTGAACCTCCGTTCCGAATTCGCCAGCGGTCTGAAATCGATTCACCGGTTTGCGACTAAGCGACTTGAGGACAACGCTATCAAGCCGTTTGTCAGCATGCTTCAACAGAGCACTCGGAGGATCATAGCGTCCGAGCGGCAGTTCGCCGGTCAACAGCTCGTAGAAAACCACACCGAGCGCATAAAGATCCACACGATGGTCAACTTGGTCAGGTGATTCGATTTGCTCAGGGGCAAGATAATGCAACGAACCGAGCACTTGCCTGGTCGCGGTTAATGTCGGCGTACGCACCGAGTCATCAACTATCTTAGCGATCCCAAAGTCGACGACTTTTAAACTACCATCTTCACCCAGTAGGATGTTCTCAGGTTTGATGTCACGATGGATCACACCGCGAGAATGCGCGTACTCCAGCGCTCGACAAATTGTCGCGACAATATCTAGCGCATCGTCCGGACCAACGCTTCGCGATTTCATGGCTTCACGCAAATTGATACCGTCCATGTACTCCATAATCAGGTAGGCCATGCCATCGGTCGAATACCCAAAATCGTAAATCGTTACGATATTTGGATGCGAGAGCTTAGCCAGAGTTTTCGCCTCCCTCTCAAACCGCTCGACGAACGTTGGGTCTTGCGAAACTTCTTTGGCAATAAGCTTGAGCGCCACATCCCGATCCAGCGACGTTTGCCGCGCTTGGTAAATGGCTCCCATCCCGCCGCGACCGATCAACCGTGTGATCTTTAACTGCGGAAATCGACTGTTCAGCTCCGCGACGCTCGGTAACGCTTCGCTACTGACTCCGATCGAATCGGCTTTTGAAAGGCCCAGTTGAAGCAGGCACATTTGGCAGCCCTCTTCTGCATCAAACGAATTCCCGCACTTTTCGCACAATTTTGCAGTTAGCATTCGCACTTTCCCCATTTCGCCCACAGGTACGCTTGACTGCCCCTTGATACGGATTCGCGAAGCGCCGGTTACAGTTGCAAAAAAATTTTTCTTTTTGCAATCCAGAAGTCTAATCAAAAGTGGAGTGCCCAAGAAAAATTTACAGTGAATGCGTGTTAATGACGGGGTGGAGTTTGCGGCCTAGCGGCGCGGACTCTCGGAAATCACCAACAAAGGCAGGGGATTGGATTCTGCCATCTCTGTCACCAATGTGCGGCCATTGACCATGGCGCAAAACAACTACTCCAAAGTGCCAATCCACTCGTCGTACCACACACCTGCGAGTTGCGAAGGCCCTCACCTACAAGCTCGAACGAAGGGAGCTGCAATTTTACGGCAGTAGGCACATTCCATGCGCCGTCCGCAGTTCAAAAAGCTCAGAGCCTTAGGGGAGAACTAGCCGAAGCTTAAACAAATTAGAGGGGATGTTTGGAGCCACAGGAGTAGCGCAAAATGACGCGTTTGCAACTTAGGGTTGCAACGAGTTATACTATTGGCTTTATAGATATTCTCAGAAATACTTTCCGGCGGGTTCAACCAATGTCAGAACATCCGCAGACCACTTCTACCGTAGTCGTCCAACGGTTGCTCGACCTCTTGCAAGCCAACGATCAAGAAGCGTCACGCCAATTGCTCGACGTGACCATGGAGCGTCTTCGCATTCTGTCGCGAAAAATCTTGGCCGATATTCCCGGCGTTGAACGATGGGAAGAGGTAGACGATTTGGTTCAGAACAGTTCTCTTAGGCTTTGGAAGGCTCTTGAAAAACACCATCCGCCTACGCCCCTCGACTATTTCCGTCTGGCTGCCGCCATCATTCGGCGCGAGCTGATCGATTTGTCCCGACGCTATTTCGGTCCGCAAGGTCTGGCAGCCAATCAAGCCAAGTCTTGGTTGCAGAGTAGTCAAAACGTATCGCCGGTCGAGTTAATGGGCAACAGTACCTACGATCCTGTGAACTTGAGCAGTTGGACGGAATTTCATGAGTATGTCGAAAAATTAGCTGATGATGAACGCACTCTGTTTGATTTACTGTGGTATCAAGGCATGACGCTAGATGAAGCGGCCGAATCGATAGGGTCGCCTGTGAGGACAGTGCGAAGGCATTGGAGGCTAGCCCGAATGACGCTGTACCAGAACCTGCTAGCAGATCGAGCGGCGAACGAGCCACCCGCGTCAGCCAACTAGTGCTTCAGCACTAGTTGATTTTGGGTTTGAGTACCGCACAATTGTCCCAACTGTAGCTGCCAACATTAGGGTTGACCCAATCAGCCGGAACGCACTAGAGAGCGTCCCGCTTAGGATAATTGTCGTTACGGTGGTTTAGACTTATCAGCCGGAAGGCGTTAGCCTCCGGTTACGTCTCCAACCGGAGGCTAACGCCTTTCGGCTGATAAGTCGCTTGAAAAATCGCGTTTTCCCGGGGTTTTTAAGCGGGACGCTCTCTAACGCCTTCCCGCTGATTGGTCCAAGCCAATGCTAGAGTCAAATCCACGTGCCAACCTTAGGATCTAGCACTAGCTGGCTT
>JANNNN010000871.1:0-2881 GCA_031398555.1 Planctomycetia bacterium
CCGCTGATGAACGTTAACCGCATCTTCGAGCGCAAGTGGATGGAGGCTCAGCAATTCGCCCAACTGCAAAATCGTCGAGGCCGTACCCAAGCCCGAGACGTCGATCCAAATCATCGGCCACTTATTCAGAATCCCTCGCAATTCGTTAACCGAAGTAATTGCTTGCTCATGAATTGCATTCGGACTATAGCCCATGACACGAATTTGAGTAGCTTGCGCGTTAGGGTCCGTGCTCACAGTGCCAGGCGCTGTGCCGACCTTATTGGTCCGCCGCAATTTCATCTTGCTGCGTTTACGAATTCCATTCTTGTTCATTGCCATTCGCCTCTCGACCTGTGTATCCGTACAGTTTTTTAGCTTTCCATATCAAGCTTTCCATATCTTTTGACGACACGATCATTGTAAACGGCTTGCCTGGCTTTGTATCTCGGTAGTGAAAGCGTTTAGGGCAAATCACTCCGCGGTCACCATCGCCCGCTTTTTGGAAACATGTTCCAAGTGACCTTCCAAATGATGAATGTACTTTTCGATCATCTCGCCCAGCGTCACGCGCCCGATTTCGTTGTGAACACCCCAGCGATCGAAGCTCGCGTCCGAAAGTGCGCGAAAGATCGTCGCCGTCATTTGGCGATTTTGATCGAACATCCGACATGCCGTCATCGTGTCGACTTGCTCAATTCCTGGTAGCTTCGCGAACGCACTCTCGTCGTAGCCGATCAGTAGCGGTTTATCCATCGCCGCGATCCGCTTCATTCGATCCGATCCGATCAGGTCGCTGTCCATCATATGAATGGCAATCTGATGCAACGACCAGGTCCCCGGGACGGGTACAGCAAACAATTGGTCGCAGTTCAAACCCTGAAACGCTTCAAGCAACTGCTGACCACCAGCTGCGTAAACATCAATTCGACTACGATCCATGCGAAAGTCCTTAGAGTAGATCCAAGCTGTCGTGCTCTGGAACAATGATAAAACCGAAGGCCAATTCTTACTACCCATGCCTGCGAACGTTACTTTCGCGGAGCGAAAGGCGACACTGAGGCGACTACAGGCTGTCATTTAGGAACTCAAGAGTTTGGGAAGCCGACATTGATGACCGCTGGTGAACGACCTGTCCTGTCGGATCGACGACCAATATGGCGGGGATGCTGCTAATTCGATATTTCGAAGTGACTCTCGATTGAGACTGATCATCGACATCGACGTACACTGGAACGAAACCTGTGGCCACCGCTTCAGCAACCTTGATGTCGGGCCAAATTTCACGCTTCATCTTTTTACATGGTGGACACCAACCCGCCCCGAAGACGAGGAGCACTGGCTTCTGTTGGGCTTGAGCTGTGGTTAGTGCAGCATCCAAGTCATGCTGCCATTCGATCGACGATTCTGGAAACTGAACACCAGCCAAACTGTAGTAAAGTTCTTTCAACGAGGACCACTGAAAGATCGCGAACGCAATGACCAAAAATGCAATGGTCGAGCCGCTGGGCCAGCGTTTAGTTTTGGTTGAAGGACTAAGGTCGGTATTGCTCATTTTGCATTTTCTCCCTTGCTTAACTTTAGCTTATCAGGCTCGAAAAGCAACGGAGACTTCACGAAGCCACTTGCATAGGTTTAGCTGTACTGAGGTCGAAGATCTCAATTCCTTCCGGTTGAAGACTTTCCCATTGGGCTTTGCAATGTTCGCATCGGCAAACTGCGCACATCATCAGCGACGGCAGCACCTTGGTCGGGCGGACAGGGATGTATTCGGGGTAATTCCACGCAAACCACATCGCAGCACCGCCAAACGGAACGGCAAGTGCAATCGAAAACAGAATCGCTGAGTGCTACCGGGTGTAATATGAATCTGCATTGCGGCCTCCAGTGAACTCGTGCGGCTGCACTACTGTACTACTACTTGTAGTACAGATGCTGTTCGGTGCCGTCAATTGCCTATGATTTAGTGTTGCGCAAGATCAGCGATGCGGTACTTTATGTTGGATGGTTTGTTGGTCGTGGTCGATCACGATTTCGGTCACCCGCGGCTAGCGTTGTCGGCTCACGAATCGCATTTAAACAGAGCAGCGCTGCGATCGCGGTTAGGCCAAATGCGAGTACGCTGGCGAATCCGGTCTCGAGACCAGCCCGGTCGCTGACGACTCCAACCGTCCAGGGACCAACGGCTCCGCCGATTCCTGAAAATGCGAACAAGATTCCAAGGATCGACCCCAAGTTCTTTTGATGAATAGCTGACACCGAGGCCGTCACAGTCGGAAAAACAATCGACATAAAGAGTCCCGACAGCGGAAGGAAAATGGTCAGCGACGGATGATTAAAAAAAATACCAAGAGCGAGACAAAGGCCACTGCCGATCAGCGCAATTGCAATTGCTCGATGATGCCCAATCGCATCAACTACGAATGCCCCCAGCAGACGACCCAACATCAGCAATACAAAGAAGCCCGACAAGAAAAAAGAACTATTTGCGACCGAGATACCTCGCGTTTGCTGCAAGTACTCAATCATCCAAGCGGCGACACCGAGTTCGAGTGCGACATAAGCACTGAGAAGCAAGTAGTAGAGCCACATTTGCGCTGTGAATGCACGTCGGAGCGTAGCTGGCCAATCGACGACGCGTTTCGACGGCACGTCTGTTGTGGCGTGCCGCTCAAGAGTTTTACTGCTTGCTGATGGCCAAAATACAATCGCCAGTGGGATGGCGAGTATCACACACGACGCATAGATCCATTGCCAACTGAATCCAAAATTTAGCAATGCGGCAGCGAACAAAGGAACCGTTAGCGAACCGAGCCCATGGAATGTGCCGAGTAGATTCAGATAGCGTCCGCGTGTTTCGCTGTGCAGTTCGACCATCAAGCCGTTGCCACCCAGCTCAATC
>JANNNN010000895.1:0-7940 GCA_031398555.1 Planctomycetia bacterium
ATGTGGAACAGATTCGCGGCCAGCACAAGCAAATGCGAATGGACGCAGATCGAAAGCAGTTGCTTCTGAAGGAGCGCGAACAGAAGATCCACTCTTGGGAAGCGAAACTCAACGCGGCCAAAGAAAACCGCGAATATCAGACCATCAAGGAGCAGATTGCCGCTGATCATCAAGCCAACATTGTGCTTTCCGACGAGACGCTGGAATTGCTGGACCAGATCGACTCGACCGCACAATCCCTGAAAGCGGCGATTCAGTTTGTCGAAGAAGTTAAAATTGAAGTGAAAATGGTCGAAAAGCAGGTCACCGAACGATTGATTGTTGTCGAATCCGAGCTCGCCCGAGTTGAAGGCGAATTGTTGGCCGTCGAAGCCCAGCTCGATGGGGACTTCAAGCGCGACTACTTTCGCTTGGTGGCCGCGCGGGGTGAGGATGCGATGGCGGAGCTTGAGGCTAACAGTTGTGGGGGCTGCTACCAGACACTGACGACGCAGTTGCTCGACAAACTCAACGGGGGAGTTCCAGTTAATTGCCCCGGTTGTGGCCGGCTGCTGTACCAGACCAATACCCGGTCGCTGAGTTAGATTAAACGGTGTGGAAAGCTCGTTTTTTTCTCATTACCCCTCCAAAGGACTATCGAAGCGCTTGACAACTTGGCCATAAACTCCAACCATATAGGCACGCCGCGACCGGACCACGGGTGATTTGCCAGTGAGTGCAGAATGCGAGCCCTTTGCAAGAGCACAAAAAGCGAAGCAGAGCACATTAGAATTGAGCCGACCTCTTTTCTTCCCATGGAAAGAGGTCGTATTTTTTTGCTTTGCGTTCGAGAATCCATGTTTCAGAAACGATCCGTTAGTGAGGGAGTGTTGCGATGTCGGAAATGGTTCCGATGACAAAAGAAGCTTACAACCGGTTACGTGCTGAGATAGAGCATTTGGAAGCGGTTGAGATGCCGTTGATTGCTGAGAAGATCGCGGAAGCGCGGGCTGAAGGCGACTTGAAAGAAAACGCTGAATATCACGCTCAGCGAGAAAATCAAGGCCTGACCCAAGCTAAAATCAACCAGCGTAAAGAAAAACTGGCTAACGCCTATATTATCGATCCAGCTAAGTTGAACCGAAATGAAGTTTCGGTCCTAGCGACCGTGAAGGTTCGCGATTTAGCCTACGACGACGAAGAAGAGTATACGCTTGTAGGTTCAGGCGATGAAGACTACGACGCAGGGAAAATTCTTTCGACCAGTCCCATCGGCATGGCTCTGCTGGGAAAGAAAATCGGTGACAAGATTGAAGTGCCGGTACCCAAAGGCAAGTTGAACTTCGAGATATTGTCGATTGACTATCGTAACTTGTAATCCAACCCCTTCGCTGGCAAGTTAACTCATTAGGTATTCCGATTGTCCTCCAACGACGCGAACCAGAAAGATCTTGAACCAGCGCCCGCTGCTGATTCAGCAAAGCCGAAGGAGCCTTCGCTCGGTCCAGCCTGCTTAGTCATTGCGATTTTGAGTCTTTCGGTGTTCTTCGCTGTGTGCGCGTTCGGTAGCTGGATCATGTTCGCAGACCAGTACAAGTACGCGGAGCCCGCCATTACGGAACAATTGATTCCGTACGTTGAGCAAAGTACTCTCGCTACCGAAGACCGCGAATCCATTTTGCTGCAGTTGGAGGGTTTGCTGCCCAAAATTCGCAACAAAGAGATGACTACCAAGCAACTTTACCGCTTGCGAAATTGCTTAACGGATAACCCTGTTCTGCTTTGGGGTGTTGTGCAATCGGTCGTAGCGCAGGCGAAAAAATTGTCATTTGAATTCGTTGGCAGCGATGGCATGACCGCAGTCGAGCTCGAGGCCCTTGATCGCATTGAGCGCCGCATGTTGCGTGCGGCCGCGGATCGTAAGATTGGCCGTAACGACCTCGAGATCACGCTTCAATCGTGCGCAGTTCTGGCCAAAAATCAGTCGGGCCTACAAGTCAAACCTGATCTTACCCCGACGCAAATTCGTGAGTTCATGACCCGATCCGAACAGCTCATTGCCCGCGTCGAGCAGCTTATCAGCCGCGAAGATCAAGTTAACAACAAGCCTAAAAGTCCTATCGAACCTTACGACAAAACGCCCGCCGACGCATTCGAGGCCCTCATTCGCTCCGCACTTGAATTAGAATAAGCGGCTATCCAATTTCGAATGCATTAGAGTTTTTGACATGGCTTACTTAACTGCGATCAACGGTGCTGCGTTTGGCAAACGTTTTGAACTCGACCGGCCGAAAATGATCATGGGACGCCATCCCGAGTGCGAATTGACGCTTGACTCTGGGTCCGTCAGCCGTCAGCACGCCTGCATCAATACTCAGGGCAAAGAATTTCTGCTTGAAGATCTTAAGAGCCGCAACGGAACCTTTTTGAACGGACGCTTGATCAACGAGCCCACGCGGATTAACGATGGCGACTTGATTCGGATCTGCGATTTGGAATTCTCGTTTCATGCCCAGGAAGAGGACAGCTCGGCCTTAGTTGAGTCCGGGCTAGCCTCAGGCGGTTCATCGAGTTTTGGAATTGTGTTGGTCGACGACACCGAGAGCCAATCGAACTCGCGGGCGGTGACCGGCAAAATTGATATTCGCGGTACGGGAAGCGGATCGCAGTTGACGACTTCTTCCGAACTGCGATTGCAAGCCTTAATAGAAATCACACACAGCTTGGCTCGCGCGGTAACTCTCAAGGAAGTCCTTCCTAAAGTTCTTAAAACACTTTTCAAAATCTTCGTCCAAGCCGACAGAGCCTTCATAGTGCTCAAGGGTGAAACAGGCGAATTACAACTGGAGTGCGTTGAGACTCGCCAGCAAGACCAGCAGGACGGATTTCGAATCAGCCGCACCGTGATGAAAGAAGTCATGGAGTCGAAACAGGCGATCATGTCGCTGGATGCGTCGAGCGACGAGCGCTTTGAGATGGCGAACAGCGTTTCCGACTTTCGTATCCGCTCCATGGTCGTCGCTCCGCTGCTCGACAGCAACGGTGAACCCCTGGGCGCGATTCAGATGGACACTCTTAATGCGCGTCGTAGATTTGAAACGCCGGATCTCGAAATTCTTGCAAGTATCGCATCGCAAGCTGGTGTAGCGATCGAGAACGCACAATTGCACGAAAAAGTGATCCTACAGCGGCTTGTGGAACAGGATTTGGAACTGGCAAAGAGCGTGCAACGCGCGTTCTTGCCTTCCCATCCACCTCAATTCAATGGCTACGTTTTCCATGATTTCTACCAGCCGGCCCAGCAAATTGGCGGCGACTATTTTGATTACATTCCACTTCCGGATGGGCGACTGGCCGTTATCGTAGCTGATGTCGTAGGTCACGGCGTAGCTGCCGCAATGCTCATGGCAAAGCTGTCGACAGAAACCCGTTTTTCATTGGCAAGCCAACCCAATGGCGCGAAAGCCATTAGCTTATTGAACAGTGTTGTATCCAAATTGGGCGTCGAGAAATTCATTACTTTTCTTTGCCTCATTCTCGATTCCAATTCCAACAAAATCGAAATCATCAATGCCGGACATATGGCTCCGCTTTGGAAAACAACCAGCAAACGAATTCTTGAACCCGGCGACGAACAAGCTGGTGTACCGATCGGAATTATTGATGATTTCGAATACGAACTGGGCCATATCGAAATCCAATCTAGCGAGCAATTGCTGCTTTACACCGATGGGATCAACGAAGCCCCAAACAGAGATGGAAAGATGTTTGGGATCGCTCGGATTCAAGACTTGATGCTGGCGGCTGATAGCAATGTTGAGGAGATTGGAAACCGAATCGTTCAGGACCTGAATCAATTTGTGCTCGGAACAGAACAGGCCGACGATATGTGCTTGGTTGTTATCGGTCGAGTTTAAAAGAGCACATCCAAGTAAATTACAATTCAACTTGAGAATTCATGGAGTCTTTGATGAGTGTTGGCAACTGCCGCTGGGGGATTTTAGGTACGGCTGGGATAGCGCGGAAAAACTGGAAAGCAATTCGACTTGCTGGCAACGCTTCAGTTGTCGCGGTTGCCAGCCGCAATCAGATCTCTGCCGACCACTTCATCAATGAATGTTCATCCCAAGTTCCCTTTGATCAATGCCCAGCCGCAGTCGGCTCGTACGAAGCTTTGCTCGAACGCAAGGATATCGACGCAGTTTATATTCCTTTGCCTACAGCCCTCCGGCGTGAATGGGTGATCAAAGCCGCTGAAGCGGGTAAATATGTGCTCGGCGAGAAGCCTGCCGCACTGAACGCTGCCGAAGTTTCTGAAATGCTGGCGGCCTGCAAACGCAACAACGTCCAGTACATGGACGGAGTTATGTTCATGCACAGCCAACGTTTACCAATGGTCCGCAAGATTCTCGACGATCAGCAGCAGCTTGGGCAGCTGCGCCGAATGGTTAGCCAATTCTCTTTCGCCGCCGACGCCGCCTTTTGCGAATCGAACATTCGAACCTCCAGTGAACTTGAACCTTACGGCTGCCTAGGCGATTTGGGTTGGTACTGTTCGCGTTTCTTTTTGTGGGTACTTAAAGGACAAATGCCGACTGAAGTTCGGACACGAACCCTAACGCAACTTCAAGGCAAAACGAGTCCAGCTCCGGTGCCAGGCGAACTAAGCGCGGAACTGATTTTTCCAGGCGGGGTATCGGCCAGCTTTTATAACTCATTCTTAACTGAGAACCAGCAGTGGGTTCATCTAAGCGGTTCGAAGGGTTATTTGAAACTGAACGATTTTGTGCTGCCGTACCACGCGCCCGAAGTTGAAGCCTTTGTTGGCAAGGACGTATTCAACGTTGAAAACTGTGTCTTTAACATGGAAAACCACTTGCAGCGATTCGCAACGCCCGAGTATTCCAGCGGAGCCGCCAATGCGCAAGAAGTGAACATGATCCGCACATTTTCAAACTTGGTGCTCAACAAATCGATCGATGACCAATGGCCGGATTGGACCCTCAAGACACAGAAGATCCTTGACGCATGCTTTCTATCGGCGTCACGCAACGGCGAAACAGTCAGGCTGTAACAGTGTCCCTTTGCGCCCCGCAAAAGTAGCGATTGCATCAATGTATCGCATATAGACTTTCACCGCGATCGAGCTTCATAGCGAAGAAAAGCCCGCCCGCAATCCCCGCTACTACTGCGGAGCAAGAGGCGACACTTAGCTAGCATTCAATTTCAATTTCGTTAGTATAAATCAGCCAAAATGGCCTAACATCTCTTGTTGATTTGCGGCTAGGAAACCTATTATGCCGCATTAAAACAGGAGATTGCGGCTTGAACAAGCGACAACGGATTGGAATTTTCTTACCTACATGGGTCGGCGATGTCGTCATGTCAACCCCTGCCATTCGAGCCATACGTCGTGGACTCCCGGACGTTGAATTGATCGGTATTATGCGACCGGTCATGGCTGACTTGCTGGCTGGAACAACCATGTTGGATAGCCAGTTGTTTTTCGACAAAAAGAAACGAGCGGGGCTCCCGACTCGTGCGGGTTTGGTGAGTGCTTTAAAGGCAGCGAAACTCGATACGATCGTGTTGCTGACGAATTCGCTTTGGACGGCGGCGGTCGCGAAACTCGCCGGAATCCCAAGGACTGTAGGGTACAACCGCGACGCTCGGGGCTGGTTGCTGACGGACAAAATTGCAGTACCAAAAGTTAACGATGTCGCAGGCAAGCCCGTCGATGTACCGACGATCGATTATTACTTAGGGTTAGCGGAACATCTCGGATGCGAAAGCGCAGACAGGCAAAGTCAACTTGTTGCAACTCCGAGTGATTCGATGCTGGCTGACGAACTATGGAGTTTGTGTCAATTTGATTCCTCGACCGCAACCATTGTCATCAACAACAACACGGCCCTTGATCAATCTCGGCTTTTGCCATTCGATAAAGTTCAAGACCTGGCGAGAAGGCTGGCCGAAGAACATGCCTACCAAGTTCTGTTGCATTGCGGTCCTTCGGAGCGTGAGAAAGCAAACCAAATTGCAGCTGAAGTGAATCACCCTTTGGTTGCGAGTATGGGGCGATCCAAGGAACTGCCAATTGGCTTGACTAAAGCTGTGATGGCCCGAGCCAGTGCAGTGGTCTCCACCGATAGCGGGCCGAGGCACATTGCAGTTGCACTGAATCGACCCGTCATCAGCTTGTTCGGTCCGACGGACCCATTTAGCACTCAAACATACAACATATCTGAGACAATTCTCACGGCGGACTTGCCTTGTCGCCCTTGCTGTGCCAAGTCGTGCCCGCTCAAAAGTGTCCTGTGCATGCAGGACCTGCGAGTCGAGTCCGTGGTCGATGCGGTCATACAAAAAACCAAGAATCGTTCGGCCACACGCGCGGCCTGATGGCCCATGGAAAGCATAGTCAGTCATGTTTGTTTCAGGCTTTACGATTGTTCGCAATGCGATCCGATATGACTACCCCGTTGTCGAGAGCATTCGTTCGCTGCTTCCGCTAGTCGACGAAATGGTCGTTGCCGTCGGCGACAGCGTGGATGGGACTCGCGAAAAAATCCTGAGCATAGACAGTTCGAAAATTCGCATCATCGATACTGTTTGGAACGACGCGCTCAGCCGGGGTGGATTGATCCTGGGACAGCAAACTAATTTGGCGCTCGATGCCTGCACGGGCGACTGGTGCTTCTACCTTCAAGCTGACGAAGTGCTGCACGAACGCGATTATCCTCGGCTAAGACGCGCCATGAAGGTCAATTTGAACCGACAAAGCATCGACGGACTCAGCTTTCGATATCACCACTTTCGCGCCGATTATTTCATTCGCGATCCATTGCCCTACCGCCGTCAAGTTCGCATTATTCGCCGAAAATCGGGCGTTCGATCCTTTGGCGACGCGTGTGGTTTCGAAATCGATAGTCGCAAGCTTCGCTCGCATTCGACCGGAGCGTGGGTTTATCACTATGGTTATGTGAAGCCACCTAATCGCATGGCCGCCAAGAGCAATTACTTCTTGAGAATCTACGACGAAATTGAAGTCGCTTCCGGTGAGGGAGTTGTGGTTCCCAATTACGAGTGGGATCTGAGCACCTGCGAGCCGTTTACGGGGTCTCATCCTCAGATCATGCACTCTCGTATCGCAGCCAAGGATTGGCCGTCACCCTCGGTGTATTTGACTCCACGCTGGCGCAACCATCGCTTTTGGAGTGGGCTTGCCCATAAGAATACCCGGACGTTTCGCAGATGGGCTGAAGTCCTTCGAAACGTAATGCCGCAACGTGAATCGACTAGCAAGGCTAGTTAAGTCGTGAAATACCAGATCAAGCGCGGACAGTCACGACCGGTTCGACTAAGATAGTACTCTCTATCTTTGGTTCAAGTCGGCGAATGGTTCGTCGGAAACAACCGACATCCTTAAACCCTTTGTTGCTATGCAAGTCTTTACCCATCCCAGCCGCATCATCGTGACTTGCAATCGTGGGCTTGCGCCTGGCGTTCGGCAAGAAATAACCGAATTGGGCTTCAAACCCACCGATTCTTTCAATACCGGAGTCGAACTGATCGGCACCATGAGCGACTGCATTCGTCTCAATTTAACTCTACGGTGCGCCAGTCAAGTCATGTACTCGCTCCGCAAGTTTCGTTGCGACGATCCCGACGAACTATACCGCGTGATTACCTCGATTCCTTGGGAGTCTCTGATTGCCAGCGGTGGTTACTTTACCGTCAACAGTAACGTCGTTCATTCCAGTATTCGTTCAGGCATGTTCGCCAACGTCAAAGTCAAAGATGCAATCGTCGATCGAATGCGCAAGGTAACCGGCGAACGGCCTGATTCCGGTCCCGAGTTGCGAGGCACCGTGGTGTATCTTTTTTGGAGAAACGAAGATGCCGAGATTTTCATCGATACATCGGGCGAGACGTTAGCAAAACATAGCTATCGCAAGATT